>USFD01000065.1 GCA_900553885.1 uncultured Ruminococcus sp. | reverse complement strand
GTCTGTCAGATACAGCTCTTCGTACAGCCGATTCCGGTTACCTGACAAGACGTCTGGTAGACGTATCCCAGGAGCTGATTATCCATGACTCAGACTGTGTGGAGCCGGGACAGGAAATTCCTGGAATGTACGTACATGCATTCATGGATGGAAACGAAGAGATCGAGAGCCTGCAGGAGCGTATTACAGGACGTTTCGCATGCGAAGATATCAAAGACAAAGACGGAAATGTGCTTGTAAAAGCAAACCACATGATTACACCGCGGCGGGCGGAGCGCGTCACAAAACGAGGCGTGGATGAGAATGGAAATCCGCTTGAGAAAGTGAAGATCCGTACGATTCTCACCTGTAAGTGCAAAAACGGCGTGTGTGCGAAGTGCTACGGAGCCAACATGGCTACCGGCGAGGCAGTACAGGTCGGCGAGGCTGTAGGTATTGTGGCGGCACAGTCCATCGGTGAGCCGGGTACACAGCTTACCATGCGTACGTTCCATACCGGTGGTGTTGCCGGTGATGATATTACACAGGGTCTTCCCCGTGTCGAGGAGCTTTTTGAGGCAAGAAAACCGAAGGGACTTGCGATTATCACGGAGTTCGCCGGACGCGCGACGATCAGTGATACAAAGAAAAAGCGCGAGATTATCGTCACAAATGATGAGACCGGCGAGTCCAAGGCATACCTGATTCCTTACGGTTCCCGTATTAAAATTCAGGACGGGGCGATGCTTGAAGCCGGAGACGAACTTACAGAAGGTAGTGTAAATCCCCATGATATCCTGAAGATCAAAGGACTGCGTGCTGTGCAGGATTATATGCTTCAGGAAGTGCAGAGGGTATATCGTCTGCAGGGTGTTGATATCAATGATAAGCATATCGAAGTCATTGTACGGCAGATGCTGAAGAAAGTGCGTGTTGAAGACAGAGGAGATACGGATTTCCTTCCGGGAACAATGGTGGATGTCCTTGAGTTCAATGATGTAAACGCACAGATGGAAGCAGAAGGAAAAGAGCCGGCCAAGGGCGAGCAGATTATGCTTGGTATTACAAAAGCTTCCCTGGCTACAGATTCCTTCCTGTCGGCAGCATCCTTCCAGGAGACAACAAAAGTCCTGACTGAGGCTGCAATCAAAGGAAAAGTGGATCATCTGGTAGGTCTGAAGGAGAACGTTATTATCGGTAAACATATTCCGGCAGGAACGGGTATGAAGAAATACCGTGATGTAAAGATCAATACGGACATTCAGCCGGAAGATGAACTGAATCTGGATGATGAGATCGATCTGGACGGAGAAGGGGAAGAAACGGAAGCTGAAGTTCCGGTAACAACAGAAGAATAAGCCCTTTCCGGAAAAGACGGAGATATAATAAGAAAAAGGGACCGCAGGATAGAGAATCCTGCGGTCCCTTTAGTCGTCTTCGCCTTCCGCCATCCGGTAGCCAACACCGACTTCTGTGAAGATATATTTCGGCTGAGCCGGATCTTTTTCTATTTTTCTCCGGATATTTGCCATATTAACCCGGAGAATTTTATTGTCATCGTCCGCGTATGGCCCCCAGACGCTGGAGAGGATGGAAGAGTAGGTAATAACCTTGCCGGAGTTCCGGGCCAGAAAAGCTACGATTTTATATTCGATGGGCGTCAGATGAACTTCCTGGTCTGCAATAGTCAGAAGGCGTTTGGAAAAATCCAGTACCATCTCGCCGCAGCGGTAAGGGCGGATATAGAGCTCGCTGTCTGTCATCAGCCGGTTGCTGTGCCGGAGAGAAGCGCGTATCCGGGCCAGAAGTTCCGAAGTCCCGAAGGGTTTGGTGATATAGTCGTCAGCGCCCAGATCAAGTGCGCGGACCTTTTCGTCCTCTGCGCTTCTGGCAGAAATGACAATAATGGGAATACTGGACCAGGTCCGGACGCTGCGGATGATTTCATCTCCGTCCATGTCCGGCAGCCCCAGGTCAAGAAGGATAATATCCGGGCACTGGGAGCGGATCAGCTCCAGCCCTTCTCTTCCTGTATCAGCACAGAGAACACGGTAGTCCTGGCGTTTGAGTATCTTGTTCATAAAATGCTGGATATTTTTTTCGTCTTCGATAATCAGGACAGAAAATTTAGGCATTGTCCGAATCCTCCTTTTCTTTTGGCAACGTGAAAATAAAATCAGCCCCCCTGCCATGATTGGAAGCAGTAATTGTTCCTCCGTGAGCTAATATAATCGTCTTGCATATTGTCAGCCCGATGCCGATTCCCTTGTGTCCGTCGGCAGCTGTGCTCCCCGGCTGCTGTCCTTCAAACAGACCGGGCATCTGTTCTTCGCTGATTCCTTTCCCGTAATCCCTTACCCGGAAAAGCACAAGATCTTCCTGCTCTGAGATGGAAAGCTCCACCGGCTCCGTGCTGCCGGAGTGTACAAAAGCATTTTCCATAAGATTGATCAGCACCTGTTCGATGAGAGTGGGATCCATAGGAAGCATCAGAAAATTATTCGGCATCTGTACCTTGATTTTTACACCGGGATGACGTTTCTGAAGCCGCTGGATTGCCTCTGATACGACCTCCTCCACTACTTCCAGAGTCTTTTTGACCTTATTCGGGGAATCGTTCTGGATTCTTGTGACGGTGAGGAGATTTTCTACCATATTGAGCAGCCATTCGGAATCCTCTTTTATGTTTGTTACAAGCTCTGTACGTTCTGTTTCAGACAGATCCTGATAGTTTTCCAGATAAGAGGAAGAGGAGCCGATAATTCCGGTCAGAGGAGTGCGCAGATCATGGGAAACCGCCCGCAGCAGATTGGCCCGCAGTTTCTCTTTGTCCGCCTCTGCAAGTTCCTTCTCCCGTTCGGCAATCGCCTGGCGCTGCTGTTTCAGCGTGGTTGTAGTGGCGCTGGTGATCAGAGAGATCGCCAGCATTCCGATAAATGTCAGCGGGTAGCCGGCAAGAGTGAAATTAAATTTAAAGTACGGATAAGAAAAAAAGTAGTTTACGGCGACCACACAGAAAACTGCAGAGATTACACCGTACAGATAGCCGGACGTATTCAGCGCAGCTATAATCAGCGCCAGTGTATAGATAATTGTAATATTTGCAGAGTTCTTATTTCCAAAGTGAAAAAAGACAAAAGAAAATAATGTGGCCGCGGCCATCATGATAATTGTAAAAACAGTGTCAGTTAAAATCCTCTTTTTCATAAGCGTATATAAAATAATACAGAAAACCTGCACAGGGCAGCTTTTCTGCATATGAAAAGATCCGGGAGAGCAGTCAGATCTGCTCTCCGTTTTTATATTTTCTTACAACATTCTGAATCCTTGCATTCGGGCTCAGGATCGAACTGATGGAGCCGTCATGGTTCAGCGTATCAACAATCAGAGCAATGTATTTGCTCATATCGCAGTTAATATAATATGGTTTTGACAGAAGCTCAGGCGTCTGATAAATCAGATTGGTGGTCAGAATTCCGTTGATAATACCGGATTCGTAGGCTTTGTCAAATTTGTCCAGACCATTTGTAAAGAGACCGAAGGTTGCGGCCGCATAGATCCGTTTCGCTTTTCTCTTTTTGAGTTCTGTAGCCACGTCAATAATACTGTCGCCCGAGGAGATCATATCATCAATAATAATTACATCTTTGCCTTCAACAGAGCTGCCCAGGAACTCGTGGGCAACGATGGGGTTGCGTCCGTCTACAATACGGGTGTAATCACGGCGTTTATAGAACATACCCATGTCAAGCCCGAGAACATTCGCCAGATATACCGCACGGTTTGTTCCGCCCTCATCCGGACTGATGGCCATCATGTGCTCAGCGTCAATTTTCAGATCATCTACTGTGCGGAGGAGTCCCTTAATAAACTGATAGGTCGGAGAAACGGTCTCAAATCCGCTCAACGGAATCGCGTTCTGTACCCGCGGGTCGTGGGCATCAAAAGTAATGATGTTTTCTACGCCCATGCGTACAAGCTCCTGAAGGGCCAGAGCGCAGTCCAGAGATTCTCTGGAACTTCTCTTGTGCTGGCGGCTTTCATAGAGGAACGGCATAATAACATTGATTCTGCGTCCTTTGCCTCCGACAGCAGCAATCATTCTCTTCAGATTCTGGAAATGATCATCCGGCGACATATGGTTTGTTCTGCCGGTCAGGGAATAGGTGACGTTATAATTGCATACGTCCACCATCAGATAGAGATCTTTGCCGCGGACAGATTCTTTCAGAATTCCCTTTGCTTCACCGGAACCAAAACGGGGAACCTGTGCATTGATTAAAAAGTTATCTTTCTCATAACCGGCGAAAGCAATGTCATCCTGGTATTCGTGGCCGCTTTCGTGGCGCCATTTGACAAGATAGTCATTGACTTTGCTGCCCAGTTCCTCACATCCGGGCAGACAGATCAGCCCGAGACTTCCTACCGGAATATTTTCTAAGATTCGTTCTGTTCGACGTAGCATGAATGATCCTCCCTGTGTTTTATCTTCTTTTTAATGCGTATATCATCACCGACTATTTTCAACAGGGAATAGCTGCTTGTAATTCTGGAAAAAGACCGTTCCGTGTACAGGTCGGCCAGGGATTCCAGCGACAGATTTGTTGAAATAATCGTTGATTTTTTGTGTAAAAGCCGCTCGTTGATGCAGGTGAAAAACTGAGATGCAATAAACTGGTTGGTATATTCGCTGCCAAGATCATCAATAATCAGAAGATCGCAGCTGAAAATATACTCATTCATATTTCTGGTATCCACGTCTTTCCGGTCGAAGGCCGTCTGTGCAAGAGCGTTAAAAAGCTGGGGCGCCGAAAGGTAAAGCACAGAGAATTCTTTTTCCATGATCTTTTTCGCAATGCATGTAGATAAATACGTTTTTCCTACGCCTACACTGCCATAGAAGAACAGGTTGCGGAATTCTGTACCGAAAGTATCTATGAACTGATGACAGACTTTCAGTGTGTCTTCCATCATGGCGCGCGCCGAGCGGCCGGTTTTTTTATCATAATAGGATGTTGGATAAAAATCAAGTCTGAAATTTTCAAAAGAAGCGTCCGCGGACAATTCTTTTATATTGGACTGGTCGTACAAAAGGTCGATGATAGCTTTTTTGAAACAATGACATTTTTCATTGCCGATATAACCGGTATCCTTGCAGTCCCTGCAGGTATATACCGGATCGAGATAGTCTGCGGGATATCCGGCAGACGCAAGCAGTTTCTGTTTTCTGCTGCGGAGAATCGCCAGCTCTTTCTTCAGGGAGGCGACCGCCTGGTCATCCCCGTTTAAAAGCTTTTTCCCGTACTGGACGGAGAGAATGGCGATAGAATCATCAAGTGCCTTGAATTCCGGGAGCTTTTCACATACCTCGTTATAATGCGCGGTCTGTATATCATGATTTTTTAACTGGCGTTTTTCGTATTCGCGCATAATGCTGTAATACTGTGATTTTTTTAAAGCCATGAATCTGCTCCTTCTAAATTCTAATTACTGTTTAACAGTTGTTCTTCCAGCGCGTCCATATCATAGGAACGCCGTTCAAAGTTATTCATATTTTTTACGGCAGCCCGGGGTCTGGAAGCTGTCCGGCCTGCGCTCTTTTCTTTCTGAAATGCATCGTCAAGAGCAGTGATATCTGCAAGATGCTTCACGCCGTTCTGATGCCATCTGCCAAGAATAGTATCAGCATATTCAAAACTGGGCTGATGGGTTGCAGAAATCGTACGGCGGCAGGCCTCCTGGATAATCTCAGAGGAAAATCCGTATTCTTCCGCCCATTTTTTAATGTATGTAAGTTCTGACGCCGCCGGGCCTCTGTTTTTGATCCCGAAGGCGTTGAGCACAGTATAGCAGTTTCGGCTGTAAAGCATGGACTGTTCCTTTGCCTGAGAAACAGTCTGGATGCCTTCCTCCACCCAGGAGAAAGCAACTTTCTGAATATAATGCATGCTTTTATGCCCGTTTTCTACACAGGTCTCGATCAGATATTCGATCAGATCTGCAGACATGTGCAGCGTTTCGTAAAAATAGGTGATTGTATCCACATCCGTACGGGTCAGGGTTTTCCCCAGATACTGCTCTGCAATAAAGAAAAGCGATTTGAGCTCCTTCTGTGTGCGGAATGCATCCAGAGGGACAGCCTTGCTTTCAGAAGAAACCGTACGTTCCGGTTTCGGAGCATCCTCTGCAGAGACAGGTGCGCTTTCCTTTTTGGAAAAGGAAGTCCTGCGCAGTTCCAGTCCGGTGATTTTATCGTCGGCGTCCCGGACTACAGTGAGAAGTCCGGCGGATTCCCAGTAGCGGAATGCCCGCAGAATATCCTTCTCTGTATTGTTCAGACAGTCTGCAATAGTGGAAATTGTAATGGACGAACACGGGTCGTCCAGGTGGCGCAGAAGAAACAGATACACCTTTACAAATTCACCATTGGCATCGGCCATATAATGGTCTATAAAATCATTCGGCAGCAGAGTTGCGTTCGTTTGAAATTTGTTTTTTAATGTCAGCGTTTTCATAAACATCAGGTCCCACTTTCTCTATATCAATCCCGGCAAGAAACGGCACGCGGAACAAAAGGCGTGCTACGGCAGGAACACCGGGCATTCCTGAACCAGAAAATGTAAAGCGGACCATCTCCCCGTCCACTTCGTTACCACAATAATATATCATTATATCATCAGGTAAAAAAGTATTTTTTCGTGGGTAACTCCGGGTTTTTTGTAGATAACTCTGTGCAGAAAATGTGGATAACTCTGGAAAGCCTTATTTTGCAAGGAGATCTTCGCCTACCGTTACGATGTCTCCCGCTCCCATTGTGATGAGAAGATCACCGGGGGCGCAGTGCGTCTTTAAAAAGTTTTCAATCTCTGCAAAACTGGGGAAATAGTGAGTGTCTGTACCCAGTTTCTGAGTCTCTCTGGCAAGATCGGCGGAAGAAATCCCCAGTGTATCCGTTTCCCTTGCCGCATAAATATCCGCCAGAACCAGATGATCGGCGTGGGAGAGAGCCTCTGCAAATTCGTGGAAAAAGGCTTTTGTACGGGTGTACGTATGAGGCTGGAAAACACACCAGACACTGTTGTGGGGATGGTGCTTTGCAGCTTTCAGTGTGGCACAGATTTCCGTGGGGTGGTGAGCGTAGTCGTCCACTACCGTAACCCCGTTGAATTCTCCTTTGTATTCAAAACGCCGGTCTGTTCCGGTAAAGGAAAGAAGTCCCTCTTTAATGGTTTCCATAGGAATATTCAGCAGTTCTGCCACAGCGATGGCGGAAAGCGCATTTGATACGTTGTGGTCCCCTGTGACGGAAAGCTGAATGTGTTCCTGTGAACCGTCCCTGCGGATCATATCAAAGGACACATGTCCCTGATCATCGTAGGAGATGTCAGCAGCATGGTAATCAAAATCATCAGAGGATCCATAAGTTATAACCCGGCAGGAAAGACCCTGGCAGATTTCTTCATAATTTTTAATATCTCCGTTGATAACAAGTGTTCCGTCATCGGGAAGCAGTTCTGCAAACTGGCGGAAGGAATGGCGGATGTCCTCCAGATCCTTGAAGAAATCCAGGTGATCCTCCTCAATATTAAGAATGACGCTGATTTTCGGAAAGAAGTGAAGAAAACTGTTGGTGTATTCACAGGCTTCCGTGATAAATGTACCGGAACTTCCAACCCGGATATTCCCTCCGATTGCCTTCAGAATTCCGCCCACGGATATGGTCGGATCCAGATTCCCGGCAAGAAGGATGTGAGAGATCATAGAAGTTGTGGTTGTCTTGCCGTGAGTTCCGGATACAGCAATCGGTGTGTCATAGTTTTTCATAAGCTGTCCCAGCAGTTCGGCCCGGGTGAGCATGGGGATTTTTTTGGCTACCGCTTCGATCAGCTCGGGATTGCTGCGGCTGATTGCCGCTGTATATACTACACATTCGATTCCGTCAGTGATATTTTCCGCCTTCTGTCCGTAAAAAATGTGTGCGCCTTCTGCTTCCAGCTTGCGGGTCAGCGGGGATTCTTTTGAATCAGAACCGGATATGGTAAAGCCCTCTTCTAAAAGAATTTCGGCCAGGCCGCTCATACTTATGCCTCCGATTCCGATAAAATGAACGTGTATCGGTTTGTTGAAATCAATTTTATACATGCGGATTCCTCTTCTCCTTAAAAAAATAATGGTATTTTGCGGTTTTACGAAATAAAAATCAGTAATTTCCAGTCATAAACATCTATTACCTTCTATATTATACTATATATAAAAGAAATTTAAAGAAGTTCTTTTTGTGTGAAATTCACAAAAAGGCGAAAAAAATTAGAAAAAATTTGTAAATAATATTGGCTAAAACTAAATATATGGTATAATAAATGCAACTAACCAGAAATGAGGTGACGCAATGTTTAAAAAGGAAATGATTGCCATGCTGTTGGCGGGCGGACAGGGCAGTCGACTGGGAGTTCTTACGGCAAAGGTTGCAAAACCTGCTGTAGCTTTTGGCGGTAAGTATCGTATTATTGATTTTCCGCTGAGCAACTGTATTAATTCCGGAATAGACACTGTAGGGGTTCTGACCCAGTATCAGCCGCTGCGGCTGAATACACATATCGGTATCGGTATCCCGTGGGATCTGGACCGCAATGTGGGAGGAGTATCGATCCTTCCGCCTTATGAGAAGAGCTCAAACAGTGAATGGTATACAGGAACGGCAAATGCCATTTATCAGAATCTGAATTATATGGAAACGTATAATCCGGATTACGTTCTGATTCTTTCAGGTGATCATATTTATAAAATGGATTATGAGGTTATGCTGGATTACCACAAGGCGAATCATGCGGATGTGACAATTGCTGCAATGCCGGTGCCGATAGAAGAGGCCAGCAGGTTCGGCATTGTTGTAACAGACACGGACGGACGGATTAAGGAATTTGAGGAGAAGCCGGAAAAACCCAGCAGCAATCTGGCGTCAATGGGAATTTATATTTTCAGCTGGCCGGTTTTGAAAGATGCGCTGATTCAGCTGAAAGACCAGCCAAACTGTGATTTCGGCAAACATGTTATCCCGTACTGCCATCAGAAGCAGGACAGGCTGTTTGCGTATGAGTATAACGGCTACTGGAAGGATGTGGGCACTCTCAGTTCATACTGGGAAGCAAACATGGAACTGATCGACATTATACCGGAATTCAACCTCTATGAGGAGTTCTGGAAGATCTACACCAACAGCGCGAATATTCCACCTCAGTATATCGCGGAGCAGGGCGTGGTAGATCGCTGCATCATTTCCAACGGCTCGGAGATATACGGAGAAGTTCACAGTTCTGTACTGGGCGGCAGCGTAATGATCGGGAAAGGCAGCGTGGTCCGGGATTCCATCATTATGCAGGGTGTGAAGATCGGAGAGAACTGCGTGATTGATAAGGCGATCATCGCGGAAGATGTGGTGATTGGAGATAATGTTGCAATCGGCATTGGAGCGGATGTACCGAACAAGAGCAAACCGAATATTTACAACGGCGGGCTGGCGACAATCGGAGAAAATTCCGTTATCCCGTCCGGTGTGCAGATAGGGAAAAATACCGCCATTAGCGGTGTGACATCAGCAGAGGATTACGTCGATGGTGTGCTGGAAAGCGGTGAAACATTGATAAAGGCAGGTGACAGATTATGAGAGCAGTAGGTATTATTTTAGCAGGCGGCAACAGCCGGAAGATGCATGAGCTGACGGCGAAACGTGCAGTGGCGGCCATGCCCATTGCAGGCAGCTACAGAGCGATAGATTTTGCGCTCAGCAATATGACAAATTCTCATATTCAGAAGGTTGCGGTGCTGACTCAGTACAATGCAAGATCCCTTAACGAGCACCTGAATTCATCAAAATGGTGGGATTTCGGAAGAAAGCAGGGCGGACTGTTCGTGTTTACGCCGACCATAACAGCTGACAACGGCTACTGGTACAGAGGAACGGCTGACGCGATCTATCAGAATCTTGATTTCCTGAGAAAATGCCATGAGCCCTATGTAATCATTACTTCCGGAGATGCGGTGTACAAGCTGGATTATAATAAAGTGCTTGAATACCATATCGCGAAGAAAGCAGACATTACCGTGGTATGCAAGGAACTGGGCCCGGGAGAGGATGCGACCAGATTCGGTACAATCCGGATGAACGAGGCCTGCAGAATAGAAGAATTTGAAGAAAAGCCCATGGTGGCACATTCCCAGACGGTGTCCACAGGAATTTACGTTATCCGCAGAAGACAGCTGATTGATCTTGTGGAGCACTGTGCGGAGGAAGAAAGACATGATTTTGTAACCGATATATTGATCCGGTATAAAAACCTGAAGAAAATATACGGTTATAAAATAAACAGCTACTGGAGTAACATTTCAACTGTAGACGCATATTATCAGACGAATATGGATTTCCTGAAACCGGAAGTGCGGAATTATTTCTTCAGAGAACTTCCCAGCGTTTACTCAAAGGTAAGCGATCAGCCGCCGGCAAAATATAATCCCGGCGCGGTTGTGAAAAACAGCCTTGTGGGAAGCGGAAGTATTATTAATGGTACAGTGGAGAATTCCGTTATTTTCAAAAAAGTGTTTGTAGGAAACAATTGTGTGATCAAGAATTCCATCATTCTGAACGATGTGTACCTGGGGGATAACACGTACATTGAAAACTGTATCGTGGAGAGCCGTGACACAATAAGAGCGAATACAAGACATGTAGGGGAAAATGGTGTGAAAGTAGTAGTAGAAAAGAACGAAAGGTACGCAATGTAAAAGGTTTGCAGGAAGGAACCGCAGGACGCGCAGAAAGGGAGGAGAAGATCTGTTTGGATATGTGCGGCCTGTACAGGCAGTGCGGCCGGAGAAAGGAGACCTGAGAGTATGCAGATAACAGATGTACGTGTGCGCAAAGTCGCAAAAGAGGGGAAATTAAAAGCCGTTGTATCTATCACGATTGATGATGAATTCGTTGTACATGATATCAAGGTGATAGAGGGAGAAAAGGGATTGTTTATTGCAATGCCAAGCAAAAAAGCAGTGGACGGCGAGTACCGCGATATTGCTCACCCGATCAATTCGGGAACAAGAGAGAGAATCCAGACAACCATTCTCAACAAATATGAAGAGTCACTGGAAGAAGAGCCTGTTGTTGTGGATGAAATGTAGATAAAAAGAACGGGACGGAAAAAGTGAATATGGAAAGTCCGGGACTGCCGCGTTGTTTAGAACGCGGCAGTCCGTCTGTTATGAGAATTCTTCCGGCAGTTCAAACTGCATTTTCCGCCCGGTCCGGGGATGCCGGAATTCAAGACGAAAGGCACAGAGCATAAGCGGCTTCGGGGTTCCCTGTGCCGCCGGTATCTCTGATGCAGACGGCCTGCCATATTTGCGGTCGCCTGCAAGAGGGCAGCCCAGGTGGGCCATCTGGACCCGGATCTGATGGTGCCGTCCGGTATCGAGGTGAATTTCCACAAACGATGTGACGGAATCTGCCCTGGTTACTGTTTTAATTACGCGATAGTGAAGTCTGGCCGGCCTGGCTCCGGGAGTAGTTTCCGGGCAGACCCGGGAAGTGTTGGTGCGGCCGTCCTTTATCAGATAGTCCTCCAGGGTTCCTTCCGGAGGATCAGGGATGCCGTGGACGACGGCGCGGTAATATTTCCCGAAAGAGGAACCGGTAAGCTGACGGTTCAGTTCTCTCGCGGCGGCTGCGGTTTTGGCAAATACAAGAAGGCCGTCTACGGGCTGATCCAGCCGGTGGATAACGGCGAGATAAGGGCCGGACTGATTCTGACGGGAAGAGCGGCCTCCTTTTTCAGGGGAGCTATTTGCATGATTTCTTTTCTCTTCTGCCAGGTGATTTTTCAGAATACTTACCAGATCCCGGCAGCCCACCCGGCTGGTCTGGGTGGGAAGGCCGGCGGGTTTGCGGCAAACAATAATATCGGTATCTTCATATATAATCTGCGGTTCGGTAATCCGGTTCATTGTGTCTCCTTTATTCTCCTGCTCAATTCTTGACTTTTCTCCTGCCTGAGGCTAAACTGATTATCATATAAAAGATTTTCAGAGTCAAGCTCTTTAAGGAGGAAATCCATGATAAATAATGAGTGGGAAAGATTCGGAGAGGATATCCGCCGGACAATACAGAATGCGGTGGATTCCCGCAATTTCAGCAGGCTGAATCAGAGGGTATCGGATACGATAGGACAGGCAATGGATAATATTTCCCGGGGACTCAATAACGGCGGGTGGTACAGGCAGCCCGGCAGTTCCGGACAGAGAGACTATGCCAGTGGACCGGAGTATCATACCCGGAACCAGGCGGGACCGAATCCGTCAGGGCAGGCCACCGGACCGGCAGACGGGACCGTTTATGGAAGTAATTACGGAAACGGTAATACAGCGGCCGCAAACAGCGGATCCCCGCTTTATCTGAAAGGAACTTCTGCCAGAATCGGGGGCGCGTTTCTGGCGGTAACGGGAGGCGTGTTCGGACTGATCAGCATCGCCTTTCTTCTGTTTCTTATTTTCAGCAGCATCGCCGCCGGATGGGGCGCGCTGAATATAGCAGGGACTGCAGCAATTGGTGTTTTTACAATCGCCTTTGCTGTTATGTTCGGGGCAGGTATGGGGATGACTTCAGAAGCCGGAAGATTCCGCGGGTATGTGAAGATTCTTCAGAACCGGGAATACTGCGATGTGAAGGAACTGGCCGGCCGGACCGGACGGTCTGTCAAGGCGGTTGTAAAAGACCTGAAAAGGATGATAAGAAAAGGCTGGTTCCGGCAGGGGCATCTGGATGAGCAGGAAACCTGTCTGATGGTCAGCGACAATGCATACAGACAATACACCGGTCTGATGGAACGGATGCGTCAGGAAAAGGCCGAAAAGGCTGCCGCGGATGCCAGGGCAAAACAGGAGTATGACAGGCTTTCCCCGGAGGTTCAGAAAATTGTGGCAGCAGGGGATGAGTATGTCAGGAAGATCCGGGAGGCCAACGACGCCATTCCGGGAGAGGAAATCTCTGCAAAGATCTCCAGAATGGAGATGCTGGTGGACCGCATCTTTGACCGGGTGGAACAGAATCCGGATTCGGTGGATGATATCGGGAAGCTGATGGAATATTATCTTCCGACAACAATTAAGCTTCTGGAAGCTTATGAGGAGCTGGATGCCCAGCCTGTTCAGGGAGAAAATATTCTCTCGTCCAAGCAGGAAATTGAAAAAACAATAGATACGCTGAATACTGCTTTTGAGAAACTTCTGGACGATCTGTTCCAGGATACATCCTGGGATGTGTCATCAGACATCTCAGTGCTTCAGATGATGCTGGCACAGGACGGACTGACAGAGGACGGGCTGAAAAAGAAGAAGTAAAGGGAAAGAATGTGAAAGAAGTTCATGGAGGATAAGAATATGAGCGATGAATTTAAAGATCTGGACACAGCACCTACACTGACACTGGAACCTTTTCAGGCACAGGAGGAGAAGAAGCCGCCGGTGGCTCAGCAGCAGGAGGACCCGGCGCTGGATGACAGTATCCTTACAGAAGAAGAGCGCAGACAGGTGGATGCGTTTGCCAGTCAGATTGATCTGACCAATTCTACGCTGGTGCTGCAGTACGGTGCGGGAACGCAGAAAAAGATGGCTGATTTTTCCGAGTCAGCCCTGGAGAATGTGAGATCAAAAGATCTGGGAGAAGTAGGGGACCTGCTTTCCGGTGTGGTTACGGAACTGAAAAGCTTTGATGAAGAAGAGGAAAAGGGCTTTTTCGGCTTTTTTAAAAAGAGCTCCAATAAGATCGCGGCCATGAAAGCCAAATACGCAAAGGCTGAGGAAAACGTGAACCAGATCGTAAAGGCGCTTGAGAAACATCAGGTTCAGCTTATGAAGGATACGGCTCTTCTGGATAAGATGTACGAACTGAATCTGACATATTTTAAAGAACTTTCCATGTATATTCTTGCAGGAAAGAAAAAGCTGGCCGAGGTCAGGGGAACGCAGCTTGCGGAGCTGACGGCAAAGGCACAGGCTTCCGGGCTCCCCGAGGACGCCCAGGCGGCAAAAGACCTGGATTCTATGTGCGGCCGGTTTGAAAAGAAGATTCACGACCTGGAGCTGACCAGGATGATTTCTATCCAGACGGCTCCTCAGATCCGCCTTGTTCAGAATAATGATACATTAATGGTAGAGAAGATTCAGTCCACCATTGTAAATACGATTCCATTGTGGAAGAGTCAGATGGTGCTGGCTCTGGGAGTGGAGCACTCATCTCAGGCGGCAGCGGCGCAGCGTCAGGTGACCGATATGACAAATGAACTGCTCCGGAAGAATGCGGAGAAACTGAAGATGGCTACCGTGGAAACTGCCAGGGAGTCCGAACGCGGTATTGTGGATATGGAGACGCTGAAGGCAACAAATGAGTCTCTGATTTCTACGCTGGATGAGGTGATGAATATCCAGAAAGAAGGAAGGCAGAAACGCCAGGAAGCAGAAGCAGAACTGCGTAATATGGAGCAGGAACTGAAGACAAAGCTGCTTCAGATACAGAAATAACGCTGTTTCAGACTGCTTTATGGCGAAAAGAGGCAGCTGTATGCTTGACAGAACGGCTCTTTTTCGTTAGAATCACATTTAACGCCAGATACTGGCGCCATATGTTTTACAGTATAGTAAAACGGGCGGAGAACGGGATTAGTATATATGAGGGAATGCTACAGAGAGAAGGCGGATGGTGCAAGCCTTTTGCAGGACAGTATAGAACCGGCCCGGGAGCTTCTGCATGAAAGTGCAGCGTAGATTCTGCGTTAAAGAATAAAGAGTGAACCGCGCAGAAAACAGATCCGGCTCACAGCGCAGGCTGTACCGGAGGAGATGCAGGCGCAGTTAATTAGGGTGGTACCGCCGGGAGATCCGGTCCCTTGTTATGAGGGACTTAAGATGTCCCGGCGTTTTTTGTTTTATGAAAGAACGCATTCAGAAATACAAAAATGCGGTAAAGGAGAAGAGAAGATGGCAAAGGAAAAGAAACTGGTACAGTCAATCACTTCGAGAGACGAAGACTTCGCTCAGTGGTACACAGACGTTGTCCGGGAGGCGAAACTGTGTGATTATTCAGGCGTAAAAGGATGCCTGAACTATCTGCCCAACGGGTATGCGCTGTGGGAGAATATTCAGGCTGATCTGGATAAAAGGTTTAAAGACACAGGGGTGGAAAATGTATATCTTCCGGTACTGATTCCGGAAAGTCTGCTCCAGAAAGAAAAGGATCACATTGAAGGTTTTGCGCCGGAGGTTGCATGGGTGACACACGGCGGTATGGAGCCGCTGCAGGAGCGCTTCTGCATCCGTCCTACATCTGAGACTCTGTTCTGCGATGTGTGGAGCAAAACGGTGCAGTCCTACCGTGATCTGCCGAAAGTATGGAACCAGTGGTGTTCCGTGCTGCGCTGGGAGAAGACAACGAGGCCGTTCCTTCGCTCCAGAGAGTTCCTCTGGCAGGAAGGCCATACCATCCACGCCACATATGAAGAGGCAGAAGAACGCACAAAGATGATGTGGGAAGTATATAAGAGTTTCGTGGAAGAAGATCTTGCGATCCCGGTTGTGGCAGGAAGAAAGACAGAGAGCGAGAAGTTCGCCGGAGCCCAGGATACTTATACGATTGAGGCTCTGATGCACGACGGACAGGCCCTTCAGTCTGCAACCAGTCATTTCTTCGGAAATGCGTTCCCGGATGCATTCAATATCAAATATGCGGATAAGAATAATGAACTGCACAGCGTTTATGAAACATCCTGGGGACTGTCCACAAGAATTATCGGAGCCATTATCATGGTGCATGGGGATGACAGCGGCCTGGTGCTTCCGCCGAGAATTGCGCCGGTACAGACAAGAGTCATTCCCATCGCTCAGCATAAGGAAGGCGTGCTGGATAAGGCAAATGAGCTGCTGAATGCTCTGAAGGCAGCAGGATACCGGGCAAAGATTGACGATTCCGAGAAGAGTCCGGGATGGAAATTCAGCGAGCAGGAGATGCTTGGTATACCTACCCGTATTGAAATCGGACCGAAGGATATCGAGAACGGACAGGTTGTTGTTGTCCGCCGCGATACAAGAGAAAAGATTGTTGTTGCCATTGATGAGATTACAACAAGACTGGGCGAGATCCTGGAGACCATTCAGAAAGATCTCTATGCAAAGGCAAAAGCATTTCTTGATGATCATATCAATACAGCCGTTACAATGGATGAGATGAAAGATGCCGTTCAGAATAAGAAAGGTTTCGTCAAAGCCATGTGGTGCGGTGAAGAGGCATGTGAGGATGAGATCAAGGCTCAGACGGGCGGAGTGACATCCAGATGCATTCCTATGGAAGAAGAACATCTCTCAGACGTATGTGTCTGCTGCGGTAAACCGGCGAAACATATGGTATACTGGGGAAGAGCATATTAAAATCTGAATCGGTAACTGTTCAGCCATACAGCAGGAAGAAACCGTGCAGCGGCGGATTCGTGCTGTATGGCTGAACTTTTGTCTGAATATTTCAAATCATTGTAAAATCCCTTGACATCCGCAAATAAACGTAATAAACTAATCTAGCGTGCACAAAAAGCATTGTTCTTTTGGTGCGCGAAAATGGATAATGACATATAGTTATCCGCAGCCCCTCACGGAATAACCCGTGGGGAAACGAATAATTCATAGGAGGTGAAAAGGAATGCCAACATTTAACCAGTTAGTTAGAAAAGGACGTCAGACTTCTGAGAAAAAGTCTACAGCACCGGCACTCCAGAGAGGATATAACTCCCTGAAAAAACGTGCGACAAACACATCTTCACCGCAGAAGAGAGGTGTCTGCACAGCTGTTAAGACTGCTACACCGAAGAAGCCTAACTCAGCTCTCAGAAAGATCGCCAGAGTTCGTCTTTCTAACGGAATCGAAGTAACAAGCTACATCCCGGGCGAGGGACACAACCTTCAGGAGCATAGCGTTGTTATGATCCGTGGAGGAAGAGTTAAGGACCTGCCTGGTACAAGATACCACATCATCCGTGGTACACTGGATACAGCAGGTGTTGCGAAGAGACGTCAGGCGCGTTCAAAATACGGCGCTAAGAGACCGAAAGACGCAAAGAAATAAGTAACTGATAGTTAAATCGTATCACAAACAGAACTATGATTATCGTAAGGTTGCGGATTAAACATCTATAAATAGAGTCCCGCGGCCGCGAGCACATGAAATGCGATTCCATAGAAAGACACATGTGAGTACCGATGAATTAATCCCGGTTTATCCGGAAAATATGATTAAGGAGGGAAGGACCGTGCCACGTAAAGGACATACTCAGAAAAGAGATGTATTAGCGGATCCGATATACAACAATAAAGTTGTTACCAAACTTATCAACAACATCATGCTGGATGGTAAGAAAGGCGTAGCACAGAAAATTGTATACGGCGCATTTGAGAGAGTTGAAGCAAAGGCTGAGAAGCCGGCAATCGAGGTGTTCGAGGAAGCTATGAACAACATGATGCCGGTTCTGGAAGTTAAGGCAAGACGTATCGGCGGTGCAACATACCAGGTGCCCATCGAGGTTCGTGCCGACAGACGCCAGGCGCTTGCTCTTCGCTGGCTGACAATGTACTCCCGTCAGAGAGGCGAGAAGACAATGGAAGAAAGGCTGGCAAATGAGATTCTTGACGCAGCAAACAATACAGGCGGAGCTGTGAAGAGAAAAGAAGATATGCACAAGATGGCAGAGGCAAACAAGGCGTTTGCACACTATCGTTTCTAATTATCTTAGGAGGAAAAAACCTTGGCTGGAAGAGAATATCCATTAGAGAGAACCAGAAACATCGGTATCATGGCGCATATTGATGCAGGTAAGACTACACTGACAGAGCGTATTCTTTACTATACCGGTGTTAACTATAAGATTGGTGATACTCATGAAGGTACTGCTACCATGGACTGGATGGAGCAGGAGCAGGAAA
>USFD01000064.1 GCA_900553885.1 uncultured Ruminococcus sp. | reverse complement strand
AAGCCAACCTTAAAAAAGGCATGTTTAATTTGTACTTTTTCTTGACATAGGACCAAGGCACCCTCTCCGCTGAGTTTACCATCTCTAAGAACGGGGAAATGGTGGACCTGACTGGAGAAGACAGTTCCATCTCAAACCAGATCATCCGGGGCGGTGTCAAAGTGCAGAAACGTGACATCGAAACCGGGGAAGCTGCCGCTCAGGGTGGTGCTACTTTAGAGGGTGCGGAGTTTACCATCACTAGCTTAAATGCCAATCCGGTGATCGTGGACGGGGAAACCTACGAAAGCGGGGAAGTCGTCCTGACGCTTGTGACCGATGAGAAAGGGCTGGCTTCCACTGCGAAAGATGCCCTGCCTTACGGCCATTACCGGGTGGATGAGACAAAAGCGCCGGAAGGGTATCTGAACGAGGGCCGTATCTCTCTGGAATTTGACATCACGGAAGACGGCAAGATCGTGGAACTGACCGAAACCGGCTCATCCATTGAAAACCAGGTCATCCGTGGGGATCTGGAGCTTGTTAAAGTCAGTGACGGGGATCTGTCCCGTCTCGCAGGCGTACCGTTTACCATTACGTCCAAAACAACCGGCGAGAGCCATACCATCATAACAGATAAAAACGGTTATGCCAGCACATCCGCAGAGTGGAACAAACATACCTCCAATACCAACCGGGGTGAGACTGCGGAAGACGGCATCTGGTTTGGCACCTCCGAGCCGGATGACTCCAAAGGCGCCCTGATCTATGATACTTACACCATCGAAGAACAGCGCTGTGAAGCCAATGAAGGCCGAAATCTTCTTACCTTTGATGTGGAAGTGTACCGGGACTCTGTTACCATCGACCTGGGAACGCTGACCAATGACAAGGTAGAGATTGCCACCACTGCACTGGATAAAGAAAGCGGCTCCCATATGGCAAAGCCCGATGACAAGGTAACGATTGTTGACACGGTTGAGTATGAAGGGCTGAAAAGAGGTGTGGAGTATCGGGTAGTCGGCACGCTGATGAACAAAGAGACAGGAGAACCTTTTGAGGTTGATGGAAAACCGGTCACAGCAGAGACGACCTTTACGGCTAAAAAGTCTACCGGCAGCGTGGAAGTAGAATTTACCTTTGACGCTACGGGCCTTGGCGGAACCACCATGGTCTGCTTCGAGGAACTGTGGCAGGATGACCTGAAAATGGCTGTTCACGCCGATATCGAGGATCAGGACCAGTCCATCTTCTTCCCGGAGATCGGTACTCAGGTGAAAGATTCCGAAACCGGCCTTCAGATGGCTCACGCAGATGAAGAGGTAACACTCATTGATACGGTGTCCTATTCCAATGTCCAGCCGGGAGAGGAACTGACACTTAAAGGCATCTTAATGGATAAAGAAACCGGGGAAGCATTGGAGATTGACGGGGAAACCGTGACTTCCGAACTGACCTTTACACCGGAAAACTCGGAAGGAACCGTGGATGTAGAATTTACCTTCAACGCCACGGAAGCCGCCGGGAAAACACTGGTCGTCTTTGAAACCCTGTACTATGAGGATGAAGAAATCGCCTCCCACCAGGATATCGAGGCACCGGAACAGACCCTAGTTCTTCCTTCTGTCAGCACCATCGCTGCAAATCCGGAGCTTGGAAACCAGACCGGACTTGCAAAGGCGGAAGCATCCATTACGGATACAGCCGAATATACGAACCTTTTTGCCGGGGAAACCTTCACGATCCGCGGCACGCTGATGGATCAGGAAACCGGCGAAGAGCTGCTGATCGATGAGAAGCCCGTGACGGCTGAAGCAGAATTTACCCCGGAGGAGACTTCCGGAACCACCGAGCTGACCTTTACCTTTAATGCAGAGGCACTGGCCGGAAAAACCCTGGTGGTCTTCGAGGAGATCCTTTATAAAGATCAGGTGGTTGCGTCCCACAGGGACATTTCTTCCGATCCGCAAAGTATCTACTTCCCGCAGATCGGCACCTCTGCCACAGACGGGGAGGACGGGGATCAGGAGATCCTGGCCGACAGCGAGGTAACCATCAAGGATACGGTTTCCTATGAAAACCTGATTCCCGGGGCATCCTATCTCTTAAAGGGCGTGCTGATGGATCAGGAAACCGGGGAAGAACTGCTTCTTGACGGCAATCCGGTCACGGCTGAAACCGCATTTACACCGGAAGAGCGCAGCGGCTCCGTAGAGGTTGTATTTACCTTAGACGGCAGCTCCCTTGCAGGAAAATCCCTGGTTGTCTTTGAAACCCTCTACTATGTAGATGCAGACGGGACACAGCGGGAGATCTGCTCTCACAAGGATATTGACGATGCGGGACAGACCGTACATCTCTCCGAAAATCCTCCAGAAGTACCGGAAGAGCCGACGGAAACACCTTCCGTTTCTAATCCAGTCAAGACCGGGGATGATGCACCCATCCTTCTTTACCTCGGCATCGGGGCAGGCGCTCTTGTCCTTGCCGGAGCACTGACCGTCCTGTATCTGCACAGACGGAAACAGAAGGATAACCAATAACCCACACATTGACTCTAACAGGCGGTTCCTATTACTGGGCCGCCTGTTTCTATGGAAGGTGACAGATATGGAACGAACCCACTGTACGGCGGACGCCAGGCATATCCGCCATTTTCTGGACTGCTGTGAGGGGAACTGGCACCAGTGCGTATATGTGCGCTGCGTTTCCTGCAAAACTCCGGGATACTGCAGGCAGCCGGACTTTTTATACCATCCGGATCCGGAGGGGAAGCCCTGTGTCCTCCCCATGAGGGATGCCAGGCTTCTTTTCGCCCGGCTTCCAGAGCCCACCGAGTGCGCCGGCGCATTGACCATGGAGCAGTTTATCTCCCTGTACCGGCCCTATCTGGAAAAAGAAGGGCTGCTTGAAGCCCCCTGTCTTCCGGAGGCACTGCTGCGTCTCCAGGAGGCAGCCTGCTATGACTGGTAAAGTTGCGTTTTGCGGAGCTTCTACGTATGGGATAAGTAAGAAAACGAAAGGAGGAGCATCACATGAGTTATCTGATTCTGATTATCTGCTGGATCGACAGGGCATTTACCACCCTGATCTTTCTCCCCATGCTGTATATCCTGTACCGGAAGTTCCGCCCCACAAAGCCCTGGACGCCCCGCACCGTGCGGCTGTACCTGGTCTGCAAGGTTCTGGTGATCCTGTTTCTGGTGCGTATCTTCTGCGCCGGATTCCTCTTCACACCAGTCAACTATGAGCGCTTCACGGACAGCGGCCTGTTTCCGCTGATCAAGGCCATCTTTTACTCTGACTGGCCGTAAAAATGGTGAAACGTGCCATTTGGTCCGGATCTGGGACCAGTTTCGGCGCTCATCCTATGGGCATCTGTCACCTTTATCCTTACACTATAAGTAAGCAATACGTAGAGAATGATAAACGTATGCCGTACTTATGCCATACGTATGAAATTGAGGTGAACAGACTATGAAACAGAAGAAATCCATCCGCTGCCCATACTGCGGCGGCACTGCCATCCTCCGGGACGCTTCCTTCGTCTATGGGGAGAAGTCCTACGGCGGCAAGGTTTATGTATGCAGCAACTATCCCAAATGTGACGCCTATGTAGGTGTCCACCCCGGAACCCGGATCCCCAAAGGCACGCTGGCAGACCAGGAACTTCGCAAGAAACGGATGCTGGCACATCAAATCTTTGACCAGATCTGGCTGAGGGGAATCTTAAGCCGCCCCGACGCCTATCACTGGATGGCGGACAAGTTCTGTCTCTCCGATGAGCAGGCTCACATCGGGATGTTCGGGAACTATATGTGCGACCAGGTGATCCGGGAGTCCAAAAAACTTCTGGCGAACCAGCGCCCCCGCCTCCAGGCGGCAGGCTGAAAGGAGGGAACCATAATGGTAAAGCCCATGACACCCGCCCAGAAACAGCTGGCGGAAGATCATATGGATCTGGTCCCAAAGATCATCCGCTCAATGACAAACGGAAGCCCTTTAACCAGCGAGCAGCGGCAGGAACTTTGCCAGATCGGATACCTGGCCCTGTGCCGGGCAGCCGTCTCCTGCGGGGAAGGGTTCCCCTTCACTCCATACGCTGCAGCTGCTATCCGCAATGCCATTTATGACTCCTGGCGTCACGAAATCCGGGGAAAAGATCTTTTCTGCCCGCTGCAGGAAGATCTGCTGGATGCTATGCCGGCCCTGCAGATTGGCCATGAACAGGAAGCAATGCCGGATGCAGCGCCCCTGGCACTGAAAGATACGGCGGCAGGTGCTTACCTGGAGACGCTCAAAGCCTCCCAGTGCAGCACCATCCAAAAAGGCATTGAGGCCCTCTGCTTCCAGCTTGAGGGTTACTCGGCCAAGGAGCTGTCCGCTCACTACCAGGTGCCTTCCAACCATATCCGGGCCTGGCAGAGCAAAGCCCGCAGATTTTTACAGCAGGATGCAGCGCTGTGCGCTCTGTTATCCTGAACATATAAAGGAGGAACTTTTATGCTTACGCTCTATACCGCTGTCGGCAGTCTTCAGTTTGTAAATGTGAACGGGAAACCGGTCCCCCATGTGATCAACAACCAGAAGGAATACGGGATGTCCAAAGAGGAGCTTCTGGTGTGGAGCTGCCTGGCCTTCCAGATCCTGACCTATCCGGAACTGGAGCGTCTGTTTGAAAAAAACTGTGCAACCTCTGGCCAGTCCATCTCCCTGCCGCTGTCCCATTACCTGAACCGTCTGCTCCTGCGGGGGCTTCTGGTAAAAGGGATGGGGGTAAGCGCCGTGGATGCCCTGTACCGGCTTTTGGGGACGCTGATCATCACACCCGTTGAGGACCGTTTTCTTCCCCGGCTTGCCAGTGTATTCCTGCTCTACACCAAAGGGCAGGTGCAGCTAAAGGACATTCCCCGGCTCCTGCGCAAAACAAAATGCACGCCCACGGAGCGGGAAGTCCTGGCTCTTGCCGGGAAAGCGTCCCTGTCCACAGCAGAGCTGCTGCTCAGCATGGAGCGGGGCATCCTGATCCGCAAGGAAGAGGATATCCTGGAGAAGCTCTACACCTCGCCGGAAGACACCTGCAGCACACTTACGGATACCGTGCAGATCACTCACGCCCAGTATCCAGTCCTGCAAGCGGTCAGCAACCTGTACCTGAACCAGAAAATCCTATTCCAGAAGATTTAATCCGAAAGGAGAAACCTATGCCGAAACCATTATTTACCCGGCTGGCTGCCATCTGTGCAGTCGGCCTTTTCTGTGTCCTGTTTGGGTGCGTTTATGCCCTGTCTCAGAAGGATACCATCCTGCTGGTCATGAGCCTGCTTCTTGGCGTGTGCTGCATCATACGCTTCCTCCTTTTATACCAGGCTGTAAAAGCAGAGAACTATCGGGTTCTGGAGGGTATCTGCGTTAAGCGGGAAAAATCGCCCCTCACTCGGAATCAGCAGGTGCTGTTCCGTACCTCGGACGGAAAAGAATACCGTTTCAGCCTGGAAAAACACACCCGGCTTCTGGCTGGCCACAGCTACCGGCTCTATTTTAAAAAAGAAAACCGTTTGGAAGAAAAAGCTGGGGATCTGCTGCATACTCCGGCGCTGATCGGTTACGAAGAACTGACGGAAGTATCAGCAGAAGAATAAAAAATGTCCTGTACAACTGGAATCAATCAGGTGTACAGGACACTTTTTAGCGATGAAAGTTATCTGTTTTTATAGGTGAAGATAATCCCAATGATAGAGCCAATAAGAGCGAATGGCGCCAGTCTTACAAACAAAAATTCAACGCCATGCAGGATGGTCCCTGCAACTGCAAGCTCCGGATCATTGTAATCCCAATTCAAATATTCGCTCTGCATAGCTGCAAAAGCAACAAATACGACTATAATAACCGCACACAACGCAAAAAGCAGATAGCGGATTGTCTGAATCCTCATCTTACTTCTTTTAGCAAATTGGAGGTTAATTTTTTCCAGTTTTTCAGAAATACTTTTGAGATCCAACTCATTCACACATGGCTCCTGTACGGTTTCTCCTAACAGTATACTTACTGAAGTATCCAGTTCGTCTGCTAACGAAATGAGCATATTTGAGTCAGGAACCGATAGACCTTTTTCCCATTTCGATACCGTCTGCCTTACTACATTCAGTTTTACGGCAAGTTCTTCTTGCGATAATCCTTTTGCCTTTCGGAGATTTTTAATATTTTCATTCAGCATAACCTGTGCCTCCTTTGTTTTGATACAACTATTAAATATCAAAAGCACCGTTGCCACAAGCAACACAAATTAACATTTCCATTATTACTACAAATGTTAATCTATTGATACCTCAAATATACCAAATAAGTATTCTTCCTGCTACACTTTAATATAAAGGAATCGCAGTCAACGAATAAGTTTCTTGCTTTTGCGATAAAATTATGATAAAATAACGCCATAAAGGAGGCGATACTATGCTGAATATTCGTCCTGTTTCAGATCTGCGCAATCGCTTTTCTGAAGTTGAAGAGGATGTCTTATCCAAAGGTGAACCGGTTTTTCTTACCAAAAACGGTTACGGTTCTATGGTTCTGCTCAGTCTGGAGCAATACGAAGAACTGACAAATGATGTGGAGCTGGCGCTGGATGAAGCGGACCGCGCCGCTGACCTCTCTGACACACGCTATTCTGCCGACGAGGTTTTTGGTCGGGTGAGGAGGCGCATCCGTGAACGAAAAGCATTATGACCTGCGGTTTCTCCCTCTATTTGAAGATGACCTCAATGAAATCGTAGACTACATTACCTATCGGCTGAGAAATCCCGCTGCAGCAGAACGACTGGTGGACGATGTGGAAACAGCCATTTTAGAAAGGCTTCCCTGTGCAGAATCCTTCGAGCCTTTTCACTCGGCACGAGAACGTCAATATCCATATTATCGTATCCAGGTGCGGAACTTCACCGTTTTCTATGTGGTGATTGGAAACATTATGGAAGTACGACGGATCTTGTATAACCGCCGGAATTGGAAAGAACAACTTTAAGATCAGTACCCCGATCTTCTCATTCCATGAGACAGACCGGGGTACTTGGCTTTACAGTCTCCTTTTTCAGGGACTCACTCCCCTGGGATATCCACAAACTTGTATCCAACTCCCCACACGGTCTGGATATATTCTTTTGTTGTTACCTTTCGCAGTTTCTGGCGGATATTCCTGATGATACAGAATACCGCACTGTTTACATCCACCGGCTCTTCCTTCCAGACTGCCTGGTAGATCTGCTCTTTGGTAAAGACTCTTCCTGGCTGACTGGCAAGGTACGCCAGGGTGTGAAATTCGTAATTCTCTGTCAGAGAAATTCCTTGCCCCTGATAAGATGCCTGGTGGCGGAATGAGTCAATACAGAGTCCGGAATACTCAAGAACTGGATCTGCCTCCGGCAATGCCTGACCTCCATCCAGTCTTGCCAGGATCTGTTCCTTCACCAGACCGGAACTTTCTGTCGTGCGAAGTACCAGCTCAATCATACCTGTTTCGTACCGCCTTCCCCGCCGTCTGAAATGTTACGGATATCAGCTCCTTTTTCCCGCTTCTGGAAATCTTCACGTCATATCCCACAGATTGCAGATACTGAAGCGCCAGCCACCTGCTTGTTCCCAGCCTTTCACTGTCTGCCTTTCTTTCCGTTTCTCCTGTACCGCCTGTTGCTGTGAAGGACAGTGTTTGGTCTTTTCCTGAGAAAAGGACCTGTACCGGATGTATCTCGCATACCAATACATAGAAAAGCGCACAGACGGCTGCCTGTACCTGGCAGGTACACAAAATCTCTTTATCCTCTGCGATTTCCCGAAAATCCATTTTTACGGGAATCTTTTCTTTGCGAAGCTCCGTTTCCATTTCCTCAAAGATCTCTAGGCACATCAACAGGAGATTCTTATGCTGCGTCTCTGTTTTCCACTGGGAAAAAGGTGTCTTATTTAATGTAAGCCAGTTTTCGATCAGATAACTTTTCTCTACTTTCCTGTCATCTTTCTCAGTCTTCATTGTTTATCCCCTCCTCCTGCCTGCATGGATCATTCCGGCTCCCTTTCTTTAAATCCCCATTCCTCAAAATCAGTATCTTCCGTTTCCTGCCTGGAGCCGTCTACTTCTTCAGACACAGCCTCTATTGGCCCGTTAAGCATGGGAGACGATGCTTCCAGCTGTAAATCCAGCTTTTGCGCAGCAACTCTCGGAAGCATATATCCGCAAAAGATCAGGATTGCTGAAAGCGCAAAATACTGCACACAACTGGATAAATAAAGATTCACGATTGCCAGTTCATTTCCGGCTACGGGAACGCCCTGCTCCAACTGCAGAGAAATATTCTTGTGGCAGGCAGCCAATGCCGTTACCGCTGTAACTAGCAGGATCAGTGCGAGGATGTAAAACACTGCAGAAAGCATTTTTCCCTTATGGATGGATCCAGGGGATGAAATCCGTCTCATTACCTTCCCCTCCTTCCATTCCGTGCCTTCGGTGTGTCCGATATCCGGTCCAGAACCTGGAGTTCTCCCCGTTTCAGCCTGCATATCACATCTGCCTGCTTCGCCAGCTCATTCGAGTGTGTAACTACGACCACACACTTATTCATCTTGTGGGCGCTTTCTTTGAGGATCTCCGTAATATCCCGTGCCGTATCCTCATCCAGATTTCCGGTAGGCTCATCGGCAAGAATGACCGGCGCCTCACTGGCCAGAGCCCGTGCGATAGCCACACGCTGCTGCTGTCCACCGGAGAGTTTCAATACGTTGCGCTTTGCCTCTTCTTTTGTCAGCCCCAGCCGCTCCAGGATGGGAAGCGGCGGCAGCTTGGAGGTGAGGGCTACATTTTCCTTTGGATTCAGATAGTCGATCAGGTTGTATGCCTGAAAAATGAAAGACACATGATTCTTCCGGTGGTCGGAAAGCCCTGTCTTCGCAATATCCTGGTCCTCGAATAAGATCTGCCCGCTGGTCGGGCTATCCAGGCCGCCGATCAGGGACAAAAGCGTAGTCTTCCCACAGCCGGACGGACCAAGGATTGCATAGAGCTTTCCCTGCTCCATCTGGACATTTATACCACGCAATACTTTTCTTCGGTTGTCATAGGTATAACCTACGTTTTTTACTTCCATGATGCTCATACTGTTTACCTCGTTTCATTTCTATTTCTTTACTCCATCTGTGACAAAATAGCCTTCGGTTTCATCCGCATGACCGGGATACACGACACCAGTACCGCTATGATAAGCAAGCCCGCTCCGGAAGCTGTGACCAGAACAAAATGATGGGGCGTAACAATGACGTTCTCAGCCGCCTTTCCAAACAGTGTGCCTAGAGTCCCCGCCATTTCCCGGCTTGCCAGATATGCCAGTGGAAATGCTGCTATAGCAACCAGGCAAATCTCCAGCATTTGCTGCAATAGGACTGCGTACTTTTCAATCCCCACTGCCAGCAGGATCCCGATTTCCCGTTTTCGGCTTCGGATAGACATGGAAAGGATCAGGATGATCAGTACCATGCTTACCACGGTAATCATTACAATCAGTGTTGTAACCAAAGTGCTGGTATCCGAGAGAGAGCTGGAAATACGCTCATATACTTCGTTGTTTACCGTGATGTAGTAGGAGTTCCAGTCGATGGAGGTGTTGTTCTGGACTTCCTGAACAATGCTCTCCAGCTTCGCCGCGTCAGAAACGAAGAAATCTACGGAAGTAATCCCATTCCCTTCGCTTGCCGTATAGGGCGCAGAGATAGCGGACATGGTATCCATATCTACAAAGACATATTCCTCATAATCATAAAAGGTCGAGGGCCTTGCCATCGTTGCCTGTTCGTCATTATCATCCGCAATGACCTCAAACAAGCCCGCAATCTGGCACTCAACCAGCGGATCATCCGGATTTCCATTTTTCACTTCCAGGGTATCACCAATAGACAGTCCATATTTCTCAGCCAAGCCTTCGTACAAAATAATTCCACTATTCCCCTCCGTTACATGTCGGCCTTCTGTTAAACGCAAGGCTCCACTAAGAAACAGTGGAGAATACTCCGAATCGAAACAACCTGTTGCATAAAAAAGGTCTGCTACACCTTCTCGTTCATCCGTCCCTTTCATCAAAGTATCCTGATGATAGATATTCGCAATCGTATATTGAGAAGTGTTATAGGATTCTACGCCATCAATAGCGGCGATCTCCTCAATCATCCCATCTGTGACAGGCTGCAGGGTATAGCCGTTGTTGGCATTGACAGTAAAACTGGCACCTGTCACGCCTCGCAGCTCCTCCGACTGCTCCTCTTGTGCATCTGCAATCGCCAGCCCCGACAACACTAGAGTCGTAATAAAGAGAAGCAGGCAGAAAAGCAGCAGCGTCTTTTTCCATTTTCGTACGGTATGTAAAACCGCCCGTATTCCTAAATTCATATCGCCTGCGCCTCCTTTACTCCATCTGTGACAAAATCTGCTTGGGCTTCAACCGCATGGTGGAGATACTGGACACCAACACCGCCGCCACCAGCAGGACGCCGCCCACGATAGCCACCAGCATGAAATGCTCCGGCGTGACGATGACATTCTCAGCCGCCTTGCCGAACAGCGTCCCCAGGGTGCCAGCCACTTGCTTGCTCGATAGATACGCCAGCGGGAAGGCCACCACCGCAATCAGCAGGGTTTCCAGCACATATTGGAGAATCACCGCAGGCTTGGCAATACCCACTGCCAGCAAAATCCCGGTTTCCCGTTTTCGGCTGCGGATGGACATGGAGAGAATCAGGATAATCAGAACCATGCTCACAGCGGTAATGACAATAATGAGAGTGGTGATCAGAGTCCCGGTGTCGGAAAGGGCGCTGGAAATATTCTGATACACCTCATCATTGGCGGTAATTTTGTAATTGTTCCAGTTGATAGAGGAAATGCTCTGCACTTCCCGAATCACATTCTCTAATTGGGCGGCGTCCGTGACATAGTAGTAGGCTTCGGAAATGCCCTCGCCATCTTCGCCCCAGCCCTTAATCAAGCCCTCGGCTGCGTCCATGCTGCAAAAAACATAGCTGGAATAGGCGTAATAGGACGAATCATCATACATATTCACTTGGTCGCCCTTATCTGCCACCACATCGAAGATACCTACGATCTCCATATCCACTGCCGGGGTGTTATTCTCCGGGTAGTAAATCCCGGTCACGGTATCTCCCAGCTTTAGATCGTTCCACTCAGCCACTTCCCGGCTGATAATAATGCTATTGGTCATATCATCGATGATGTGGGTGCCTTCCACCAGTTCAAACCGGCCTGACAGGAACAGTTCATGGTATTGGGAATTGTAGGAGCCGTAGTTGTAGAAGCTGTAATTCTCATGGGCCAGTTCCTCGCCCTTATCATTGAAAATATCAGGCAAGGTAATCAGGGTAGCGTCATACCCTTCAATGCCATCCACTGCGGCAATCTGCTGGATCATGTCCTCGGACATAAATTCCTGTGTACTGTAATTGCCGTTCCAGCCGCCCGTAGAGATGTCACGCTCCACGGTAAAGCTGGCTCCGGTGGTTCCCCGGACTTCCTCGGCCTGTTCCTCCTGAGCGTCGGCAATCGCCAGCCCGGACAGCACCAGAGTAGTAATGGCCAGAAGCAGGAAGAACACCAGCAAGGTCTTTTTCCATTTCCGCACGGTATATAAAATTGCCCGTAGTCCTAAATTCATATCGCCTGCACCTCCTTAACTCATCTGCGACAAGATACTCTTGGGTTTCATCTTCATAATGGGGTAGGCCGCCAGTGCAGTAGAGGCCACACAAAGCGCCATGCCAAAAGCCCACACCATAGCGTAATCTTCTCCTGAAACAGCCACCTCAATCTCGGCAAGGTTCAAATCCTCGGCGGGTTCTTCCGCAGTTTCATGTTCCCCTGTCAGATCCACCGTTTCATAGGTTTCGCTTGTTACCTGTGAGAGCAGGCTGCTCCCGATCTGGTGGGAAATGACGGTGCTGGTGCCAAAAGAGATTACAAGGGCGATAACCGCCACAAGAACCACCTCCAGCAGATACTGCAACAAAACCGAGCCTTTTGAGATTCCCATCGCCAGATAGATACCGGTTTCATGGATGCGTCCCCTCAGCCGCAGCGTCAGGAACAGTGCCAGCACCAGGAAGCAGATCACAGATACCACCGCAATGGCGATAAACACGATATTCTGCAGGCCTTCCAGGGACTCCTTTGCGTTCTGGTAGTCGTTGTCATAGCGTGTGAGCGTACAGTCCTCCCATGCTACACCCGGAATATCCTTTACCTCATCCATGATTCGTTCAAGCTCATCCGGATTATCCACATAAAAATCCCCATACTGTACACTTGCTCCGTCTTCTGTTCCATAGAGCAGGCTGGCGGCTGTGGACAGGTCTGTAAATACAATATTGTCGTAGAGATCATAGGACGGTGCAATGCCGATAGAGTCCTGTTCTTTGGTATTGGTAAAGATCCCGGCCACCGTTACCGGAATGGTACGATTCTTCCCCTCCACATCCTTCAGCAGCATCGTATCCCCTATACTCAGCCCGTTTCTCTGTGCAAATTTCTCATGGATCAGCACCTGGTTTCCGCCTTCCGTAGTAATCGGTTCGCCCTGTGTCAGTTCAAACCCGCCTTCCGTAAAGTAGCTGTCATCCTGGGAGTTTGAATTTGCCACAATCTTTCCGGCGTGTTCATAGCCTTCCGGTATCTGGGCGGCCTCTTCCGTGTTGATTTCAAGAGGATTCCCCTGTGCATCACAATATTCAGCGTAGGAGTAAGAACGGAGCGTGTATCTGCCGCTCAGTCCGTCAATCCCCAGGATCTGCTCCCGTACCTCCTCTGTGATTCCGCCCTCCAGCTGTTTTCCATTGATTGTGAAGTATCCCAGAAGAGCCTTTTTGATGTTGGCATTAGCCGTTTCTGTGGCAGACTGGATGGAAAAGCAGGTCAGCATCAGCGTTGCCATGACCAGAAGGAACGCAAGCAGCGTAAAAGTCTTTCCTTTCTTCCGTATGGAATAGAGAAAAGCCCGTTTACACAAATTCATTTTTCTTTCACCTCATTTCTTATGTTGTTCTGTTGTCCATGTGTAAGTGAACATTCTAAGGATACATAAGGAAGGTGGAGTTCAGGTGGAGTTGAGATGTTCTTTTGATGTAGTTGGCGATACGGTGTAAAAATCGGCGACCTTGATTTGTTCAAAGTCGCCGCAATCTAATCAGGCATGGAGAAAAGCTGCTAAACAACAGTTTTTTTCTTTTCCCGTCTGGCAGGTCAGATTAAAACGATATTTAATTTCTTACACCTCAATCAACCCTTTTGCATTTCCAGTAAATAACACACCATAAAAATAGACCTGCCAAAGTAATAATTCCTTTGTTCCATAGCCAAATATTATTTTGATCCCCTGCAAAACGGATAAATAAGTAGACATATTCTAACCCCGGAAATCTTAACAGGCTTCGTGTCAATAAGATTATTAGCCATATAACTCCACAAACTAATGTTGCAATATGATCTTGCCTACATATAATCCCTAACAAGGCACACAGCGACGATAAAAAGAATGTTGGTGGGAAATACAGCACAATCAATTCCCATATTGGCATTTCGTATCGCATAACTGACGCACCAGCCATGCTAAAAACCGCAAATAAACTGGATATTGCAAAAGCGATTATGTAACGTAACAATACCCATTTGAAAAGAGATTTGCTTTGTGCGGCAATAATATCAAAATTACTGTCTGCTCTTGTCTTTCCCCATTCACCAACAACGATTGCCACAAAAAACGGAAATATCACTTCAAAGCTGACCGGGTAAAAATCGAGCAGATCTCCGGCTATGATAGAAAGAACAATCATAGTAACCGTAAAAGCCACTGATACGATAAAGAAATTTATCCCGAAAATTTTTACTTCGCTTTCAATTCGCGCTTTCATTCTGACCTCCAAAACTTGTGTTTCAAAAACAGCAGGCTGCCAAACACAAGACCGCTTCCTACAAGGAAAAATCCATTTGCAATAACGCTTCCCATATCAACAAACGGCCATCTCGGATGCACCCATATCAAACGGACTAAATCACCGGAAGTAATCAAGTAAAACGGCATTGCCTCTGCCGAGCCTACATAGGTGGCATTAAACCCAAACAATATTGCAGCCAGAATATAGAATAAGCGAATGTCAATCATCCCCGGTAAGGCAATCGAGCAAAAGCTGACAAATAAGCTCACTGGAACTAAAGAAACAAAGATTGCTTTTACCAACGGGACAATACATTCAATCAGGGAAATTTCAAATGGCGCAGCAATAAAATAAATTGTCGTGTTAAGTACAAGAAAAATACACTGCATGGAGAAAACATATAGAAATCCGCCCAACAGCTTTCCCAACACATATTGCCATTTTCGTAAGGCCGATGACATCAGCAAAGATTTCATTCCTGTCTTAGTATCTATGGGAATACGTCCTGCCAATAAGAACATCAGACCAAACAATAAAACAAGGCTGTCAAGGCTCACGATCCGATAGACAAAATATGCTGGCTCATTCAAAAACTCCAACCGAGCTAAATTCCCGGCAGAGGGGAAATTGTCAAGTAAAGAAAGTGCCATCGCTACAAGAAGTACACCCCATGTAACCAGACGCTTGAACTGCATTTTATATTCATAATGGAGAACAGAAAACATTTTACGCATGGGCTTTCCCTCCCATACAATACACATAAGCATCTTCCAAAGTCGCCGTGACAGGTGTGGCCTGTAAGAAAAGCCCGCTTTCGTCCATTATTCGCACAGTCAATCCGTGGCTCTCGTATGTCGTCGATAATACTACCGATTTCTTTTGAAGCTCGATAAGCTGGTTTTCATTTTCTAAATGTAGGATTTTTACCTTATCTTTTACCCGTTCCAATAGGGCGGCAGATGTACCAGCATAAAATAGATGCCCTTTCCGCAGAACAGCAAGTTCTTCGCATAGCTGGTGAATATCTTCGACAATATGTGTAGAAAGCAAAACGGTGCGGCCCTCTCTTGCATATCTTGACAATAGGCCACGGAACCTCACCCGTTCTTCTGGATCAAGACCGGCTGTCGGTTCGTCAACAACAAGAATTTGAGGATTGCCAATTAGCGCCTGCGCAATGCCAACCCTCCGTTTCATGCCGCCTGAAAGCTGACCTATTTTGCGTTTGGAAAATTCCAGCATTTCAACCTGCTCCAACACGCTGCTGACAGCCTTTTTGTTATGAATGCCTTTAAGTTCTGCCATGTAATTTACAAAGTCAAATACAGAAAGAGAGGGGTACATGGCAAGTTCCTGGGGTAAATACCCAATCCTTGCTCTGACCTCATTTCCCTGTTTCACGGTATCAAAACCGCAAATTCGGATTGTACCTGCTGATGGGGTTAATACCGTAACCAATGCCTTCATCAGCGTAGTTTTTCCGGCACCATTGTGCCCCAACAGGCCAAAAACACCGCTGCCAACATGAAAGCTGACATCATCAAGAGCGGTAACACCGTTCTTGTATTTTTTGGTAACGTGATTGATCTCAATGTTTGTATTCATACGCTCCTCCATTCAACTACATTCGTAGATTTATAGATTTTAATGATACGGGTTACTCATTGTAACCCGCACCATATTCTGTACCAGTATTATAGGCCGGATAAGGATAGAAATGTTCTCTGCTGAATTGTACGGAAAAAGCAACCGTAAGTATCAGAGCAACAGCCAATATAACCGTTATCATCCTGTCCCTGATCTTTGATGTTCTTGTGGTGATCCGTTTAATTCTGCGTTTTGTCAACACAAAACTGAGTGCGCCAATCCCTTTACCGGGTTTTGTAGCTTGAACCGTAGACAGTTCCAGCAGCCGGATAATAGCCGCAGCATATTCTGTTTCCGTGACTTTCCCTTGTGAAAATTTTAAGGCATTGCAATCGCAATCCGTTTCACAATGTAGTGAAAAATCTCCTTTAGCAATCCACGCAAAAGGGTTAAGCCAGTTTAATATGCAAACATAATCATAGATACGCTCCAAAAGAATATGTTTCCGCTTAATATGGGTCAACTCGTGGAAAAAAACAGCGGATAATTCGATATCGGTCAGTTTCTCTATAACTGTTTTGCTCATAATGATTGTTGGGCGGAATACGCCGGTAACGCAAATGGGGTTATCCAAACTCCCCCAATATAATGCAGGCACTTTTTTTAAGCCGACAATTTCCGCACATTGTAAGCAAAGAGCATTTAGACGCTCATTGCTACATGTCTGGTATCCCTTCAATGCTCGCTTTGCCATTATAGAGCGTATCGTATCATAGACGAAAAGAATACCACACCCACACACCCATATCCAACAGACGATATAAAATCCATTTAACCATTCCTGTGTTTCCGGTGATATGAGAAACACATCCGGTGAAAGGAATGGCACGCAAAAAAGGATCATACCGCAAAGCGGAAACCACAGGGGCGGCGTACAACGCAGGATATGATTGATAAAAAGCGATAAAACACAAAACATACCGCCAATGGCAGACACAAAAATAATCGCATTGAAAATATTACCGAGTATCTGCATCTGTTTTCTCCTGTTGGTCGATTAAACTCTTTAGCTCATTCAATTCCTCAGACGAAAGATTGCCGCTTTTGACAAATCCCATTACCATCTTGGACAGGGAACCATCATATACACGGCTTAGAAAACTTCGGCTTTCCGCAAGCTGGCAATCACTTTCGGATACTGCTGGATAATACAAATATCCCTTCCCTTGACGTTTTGTAGTCAATGCTCCTTTTTTTACCAAACGGGCAAGGTATGTCTGAATAGTCGTCTTGCTCCAACCTGTTTCTTTTAGCCTGTCTAATATTTCGGGAAGTGTTTGTGGAGAATTACTCCAAACAATCTTCATTACTCTCCACTCTGACTCTGAAATAGAAAGATGCTGCTCCATAAGGCACCTCCTTTGATTGACACTATGTAGTTTAATCTATTATAGCGATAAAACTACATAGTGTCAACCATTGCAAAAAATAACTATATGTAATTTTCTCGCTTGTCAATTTATAAACTGCCTATTCCAGAATCATACCTACATTCTTTGCCAAAGCCATTCTATATCAGGAAATACCAAATGCAGAATGGAGCCTGCAACAACAAAGACTCCTATAAGGAGAATGATATAACATAATATTTTTACTAATTTCTTGACTTTTGCTTTTCCGTTCTCTACATCTAAATAAATAGAATTCACTTTCTCATCGGTCAAACTTTTTTCTCTGACATCCTGAACATCTATATCTTTCACTAATTCATCTAATGTCATATCGAAATAATCACTCAGCATAACGAGCCGTTGGAAATCCGGATAAGATTGACCCGTTTCCCTTAGTTAAAGATATTGTTGGGTATTTCAAGATGTGTCATTCGATTTTACCGATAAAGCGGTAGAAGATTTCTACCTCCTGTTCCCGGCTTCCGTCCTCACTTTTGACCGCTTCATGGACAAGGATTTTTTCAATCAGCGTATTCAGAAGTTCAGCCGTCAATTCTGCGGGATTGACATACTGTTTCATCAGACCTATCCACTTTTCAGCGTCAACCGCTGTCTGGGCGGCGGCCTCCATCGCTTCGTGAAGCCGTTCAATTTTTGCGTCCAATTCTCGCTGTTCGCCCTGATACTTTTCGGACAGCATATTGAAATTGTATTCTGTAATGCGTCCGGCAGACCAGTCCTCATACATTTTTGCAAACAGGGTGTCTACTTCTGCTTTGCGCTTCTCCGCCTTTTTCAGTTCGGCTGTCTGCCGCTTCCTTGCGGTATTGCGTTCCTTGTCGCTGGCGTTAAGTAGCCGTTTCAGAAGTTTGTCCCCGTCCTGCTGTGCCAGCACAGACCAGTATTGCAGACGGGAAAGGACATAGGCATAAAGCACATCATAGCGGATATAGTGCATGGAACACTGGTGCAATCCTTGCCCGTACTTGCTACAATGATAATGGCCGTAAGGCTTGCTGTTCTGCCTGTTCTCCC
>USFD01000063.1 GCA_900553885.1 uncultured Ruminococcus sp. | reverse complement strand
CAGCGCCGGTTCTTAGAGCGCGTTTTTTGCGCTCTTATGTACCGCTGCGTCTGCGATCCGAACGCAAGTGTGTCCTCCGGCACCACACCAGTCTCTCCCGGCGTCCCTTCTCAATCACACAAATCCGAAATTCTTCAACTCCTGATAGATATGGGACACCGGCAGCCCGACTACGTTGTAATAATCGCCTTCTATCCCATCGATATAGGCCGCGAATCTGCCCTGTATTCCGTAAGCGCCTGCTTTGTCCATGGGCTCCCCGGTGGCAATATACGCCCGGATCTCCTCCGGCGTCATCCGGTGTACCATTACTTTTGTCTCCACCGCGTGATTCACGACCCTTCGTTTTCCCTTGCTATCGTAAACCAGAAGAGCCGTGCCGGTATAGACCTGATGGGTGTTTCCCTGAAGGGCCGTAAGCATCTGCTCCGCCTCTTCTGTGTCAGCAGGCTTCCCCAGAATTCTGCCGCCGTACACGACAATGGTATCTGCTCCCAGTACCGCCAGATCCTTTTTCTCCGCTTCTGTTAATTCTGAAGCCACATTTTCCGCTTTCATAAGCGCCAGTTCCTTTACGACCTCTTCCGGTACGCTGCTGTGATAGATTTCTTCCTTTCCGCTGACCCGGACTTCGAATTCCACGCCGATCTGAGAAAGCAGTTCCCTCCGCCGGGGCGAAGCCGAACCCAGTATTATTTTCTTCTTCATCTCATTTCCTTCCATGCTTTTTCCAGAATTTCCGGTTCTTTTACAAGACGGAGTGCTCCTGCTGCCATACACCCGGCAGCATAGAACATGCCCTTCTGTCCGATGCTCATGCCGGCCTGGGCTGTAGCCGCCCAGTGATGAAGCGGCGTCCCCTTGCACATAGCTGCAGCGCTCAGCATAATCGTAGGAACCGTATGACTTACATCTGATACATCCGTACCGATTGCAAGAGGAACCGGAGCGTCCTCCAGAGGTTCCAGCCCGGTGAAATACACCCCGCCGTTTTCCAATCCCGCCGCTTTGGATATTTTTTCTGCGAACCGCATCTCATCTTCTGTATAGACAGGGGCCGGAATCTTCTGCATTTCTTCATAGAATATTTCCGCCAGTGTCCGGTTGACTTTCATCTCCTTATTGCAGGTTACCCGCTCAATTTCCACACGGGTGCCGGTCATAAGCGCCGCTCCCCGGGCGCAGTTGTCCACCCTCTCAGAAGCATCCTCTGTCCGCTCCCACTTGTTGGAGCGGATAAAATAATTGGTGGCAGCATAGGCAGGCACTATATTAGCCGGTCCGTCCGTATTGGTATAGGTATAGTGCATCCGCACGTCGTCAGCCACATGTTCCCGCAGATAATTTACTCCCACATTCATCAGTTCCGCCGCGTCCAGTGCGCTCCTTCCGGCTTCCGGATGTTTGGAGGCATGGGCCGCAGTCCCGTAGAACCTGTAATTTTTTATATCCTGAGCCTGCCAGATGTCATAGCTGACCCGGTTCCGGTCAAAAGGATGCCAGGTAACTGCAGCAGACAGGTCGTCAAAAATTCCTTCCTGATTCATCCGGATCTTTCCGATCACAATCTCTTCCGCCGGGCACCCGTATACACGGATTGTTCCGGTCAGCCCTTCCTCCTCCATTCTGTCTTTCAGCGCGCAGGCAGCTCCGGCGCAGGCTGTGCCAAGCAGATTATGTCCGCATCCATGTCCCGGCCCGCCGGTAGGCGCGCAGGTGCATTCTGGCTCCTGTCCCAGCCCGGGGAGGGCGTCGTATTCCGCAAGGAAACCGATTACCGGCTTCCCGCTGCCCCACTCCGCTGCAAAAGCCGTCTCAAATCCGGCCAGATTCCAGCGTACTGTAAATCCCTCGCTCTCCAGGAATTCCGCCAGTCTGGCAGACGATTCTTTCTCATGCAGAGACAGTTCCGGATGCCGGAAAATAAACTCTGCCGTTTCTTTCATCTTTCTCTCAATTTCTATCCGCATAATTTCTGTCACTTCCTGTCTGTTTTCCTTATTCCTGTTCTTCCTTCGCCGCCTCGATAATCTCCTCCGGAAATTCCGCAAACTCCAGCAGTTTTATGGCATTATGTGAAGTTGCCGGTCCGGGCAGAATCTGATAGGTAAAGCAGATATCTTCCTCTCCGATTTCTTCACTGAAATGATAATTGTCGTAGTCCTTTTCCAGCAGCTCTGTCAGTTCTCTGTCATGAGTCGCTACCAGAGCCAGACAGTTCCGGTCTCTCAGATACTCAAGAATCGCCCGGGATGCCCGGATCCTCTCTCCTGTATTGGTTCCCCTGAGTATCTCATCAATAGCGCACAGCGTCATTTTTTCTTCATCCAGACTGTCCAGAATTCTGCGCAGATACCGGATCTCCCGGATAAAATAACTTTCCCCTGCCATAAGGTCATCTTTTACAGCCATAGAGGTAATGACCCGGGAACGGGGCATTACAAACTTCTGCGCCTCGCATGTATGAATACTCTGAGCAAGGATAGCATTTACCGCCACTGCTTTGATAAATGTAGATTTTCCCGAAGCATTGGACCCTGTAATCAGGCAGCTTCTCTTCAGATCCAGCGTATTACCCACCGGATTCTCAATCAGAGGATGGCAGACTTCTTCCATATAGATATGCTTTCCATCCCTGAACTCAGGCACGCAGTATACCGGAAGGCTGGCCCGGAAGGAAGCAATGCTGACGGCCGCGTCCAGCTCCCCTATCTTCCGGTAGATCTCCATATACTCTGCGGACTTCCGGCTCATTCTGTCAATCATTTTATTATATGAAGTGAGCCTGCACAAAGTAGTGCCAAGCATGTAATCGAGAATCAGACCGGTCAGATCGCCGGTATCCATGGATACCTTGTTCGCCTGGAGAAAACGGGATCCCCTCAGCACGTCCCGGAAATAACTGATCTCCTGTTTCAGTTCCGGATACAGGGCCTTAATTTCCTGCCGCCCCGCGATCTCCCGTCCCCACTCCAGCATACTCACCGCAGTACCGGACATACCGATCTCAATCTCAAACTTCAGTTTCATAACCGTGTAGAGCAGCAGATTTACAGCCGCCACGCCAAGCATGGCAAAGGCAAAACGGCTGTCGGTCAGAACCAGGGCAAGAACCGCGCACGCGGCCAGAAGCGCCTGCAGAAGGCGGAACAGCCACTGAAAACCGATTTTATATTCTTCCACCGCATCCATATAAGCAGGTATATAATAGGAAGAAGCGCTTTTTCCGATCCTGCAGAGCAGTTTTTCCACTTCTTCCCGTTCCTGCTCGTTATCCGAAAAGGCACGGATCCGCTGTTCCAGTTCCTGCCCTTCCCCGGTTTCCAGAGAATTTTTCCGCAGCCGCCAGTATAAAATTTCCTCGCCTGCAGATGTATCGCAGACATTAATTCTCTGGAAGATCAGATTCATGGACAGGTCATTCCAGGTAATGTCGTCCACTCCTTCCCCGGAATCTTTCTTTTTCATCCACTCATAGTAGTTTTTTACCTGCTCTTCTTTGTCCCAGTTACCTATTTCCGGTATTTTCCCGTACTTTTCGCGAAGCCTCTGTCCTTTCAGGTTCTTATTTCTGATCCCCGACCAGACGGCAGCAGCCGCTGCAATCACACAAATCGCCGCAATGGAAAAGATCTGTTCGTTCATGGACACGGTCTCCTTTCTGTATTATTCTATTAATACAATAATCCCCATGATTCTCCGTGTCAATCCTTTCTTTTTCACATCACACTGTATCCGTATGTTGCAGTCTGCGCTTTTTTGCAGCTCTTACAGCCAGTCCCAGAATCAGGCCAAGAACAGCCGGACAGATCCACCCGAATCCCTGGCCGGATAACGGCAGAATCCGCGCCGCCGCCTGTGCCGCCCGGTCTACATGCAGCACGGAAGCAGCCTGCTCCGGCAGCGCATTGAAAAAATCCACAGCCGCCGCCACAGCCGTAAATGCTGTTACCCACTGATAAACCCCTTTGTCGTATTCAAAAAATCTGCCGGATAAAGTGAGCAGAATCAGTGTGACCGCCAGCGGATACAAGAGCATAAGCACCGGCTGGGAATAGCGGATAATTGCATCCAGTCCCAGATTGGCAAGGACAAATGACAAGATACAGAACGCCGAAGCCCATACCCGGTAAGACAGCCGTCCGGGAAACATCCGTTCAAAGGTAGCTCCGCAGCTCGTAATCAGTCCCACCGCTGTTTTCAGGCAGGCCACAGTAACCGTCACCGCCAGAATCAGGGTTCCTGCAGGTCCGAAATAATACTGTGCAATCCGGGCCAGCGCTTCTCCTCCGTTGCTCCCTGCAGGAAAGACGCCCCGGCTCTGCGCACCCACTACAGTAACAAGCAGATAAATCCCTGCCATAAGAATGGAACTGAATATTCCGGCCCGCACAGTATTTCCGGCAACCGCGCTTTCCTGTTCCACGCCCAGTCCACGGATCACATTTACGATCACAATGCCGAAGGCAAGTCCGGCCAGGGCATCCATCGTATTGTAGCCTTCCAGAAAGCCTGTAACAAAAGGCCGGGAGACATAAGCCCCCTGCGGAACCCCGCCTCCGATTTCTCCCATAGGTGAGAGCAGAGCGCGGATGACCAGAATTCCCAGGAAACATAAAAACAGCGGATTAAGCACCTTGCCGATCCAGGTAAGGATCTGTCCCGGACGCAGAGCGAAGAAGAGAACTGCGGCAAAAAATACAAAAGAAAAGACCGGCAGCGCCAGCACGTGTTCTTTTCCCGGAAGCAGACTCTCAACGCCAACCGTAAACGATACGGTAGCACATCTTGGTATTGCAAAAAACGGCCCGATTGTCAGGTAGAGCGCACAGGTAAAAAGCACCCCGTACTTTTTACCTGCTATACTGCTCAGTTCAAGCAGACCTGCCTTCCTGCTGATTCCAAGAGCAGCCACCCCCAGAAGAGGCAGACCCACTCCTGTAATCAGAAATCCTGCTGCCGCCGGCCACATATTTCTTCCCGCAAGCTGTCCCATGGAAACAGGGAAAATCAGATTGCCCGCGCCAAAAAACATGCCGAACAGCATGCTGGCGACAAAAAATATCTCTTTCAGACTCAGACTTTTCTTCATCACATTCCCCTTTCGACGGCGGAATCCCGATCCGCTTTCTTTCCCTGTATTCTATCACGGTGTACAGAAGATGTAAATCCGGCAGAACCGGTACTTTTTGCCGCTGCCGTCCTGTTACTCGAGAGCAGTCCGCTTTACCCGGTTCAGCCCTCTCATCACTGCCGGTATACAAAGAATAATTACCGTAATAACTCCCTCTGCCAGAAGGTAACTGTAATTATACAGGATCGGATACAGGCTCTTCAGAGACTGTGGGAAATTCTTCGGCATATAGCTCATCCAGTAGAGATAGCCGCCCAGAGCGTGGAAGGCGCCTCTTGCAATTACCGCCACAATATATCCCACAATCAGCCCGTGTTTTTTCTTTGCGAAGAAGCCTGCCACTCCCAGCGCCGCAAAAGCAAGAATATAATCGCAGCACACCTGGAAGAAGGACAGCACATACGGCTCCTGAATAAACTGCAGAATCCCGTATACCAGTCCCACAAGAATTCCTGTCTTCGGCCCGTACCAGTTTGCCGTAAGTACAATAAAAAGCATACTGCACAAAGTCACACTTCCGCCCCACGGCATATTAAACAATTTAATATAGGAAGTAATAAAAGCAAGCGCCAGAGCCATAGCGCAGAAGACCAGCTGCTTTGTGCCCATCTTCTTTTTCTCTGAAACCTTTCCTGCAAAAATCAGCGCTGCAATAAACAGCACTATCCCTGCCACAATACACACCCCGTATCCGGCAGCCGTAAGACCGCCCTCTGCATTCACAAAAAACTTAAACATAAAAACCCTCCTTATCTACTGTGTACAAACACCCCTGAACAGGGTATAATTATCATATCACATGATTTTATAAAAAGGAAAGGAGGATCGTAAAATGGATAACCGGGCGGCAGACCTGAAAGCAGTGACACACATCGACAATGTCAGGCTTGGCGGAGACGAAAAAAGCGTGGTAATCATCGATCAGACAAAACTTCCAAACACTACAGAATACCTTACCCTCAGAACAGCGGAGGATTTCTACGACGCGATTTTTGAACTGAAGGTACGAGGAGCGCCGGCCATAGGCATCTGTGCCGCATACGGCATCGCTGTTCTGTCTTCTCAGATCGATACGGAAGATTACAGTATATTCCTGGAGGAGTTCCGGAAATATAAAGAGTATCTGAACTCTTCCCGCCCCACTGCGGTAAACCTGAGCTGGGCTTTAAACCGCATGGAACAGGCCGTACTCGGACACCAGGGAGAATCCGTGGCGCAGATCAAGGATTTTCTCCTGAAAGAAAGCCGGAGGATACAGGAGGAAGACATGCAGATGTGCCGGGCTATTTCCGAATATGGACTGAGCCTGCTCAAAGACGGGGACGGCATTCTGACCCACTGTAATGCAGGACCTCTGGCCACGTCCCGGTACGGCACAGCTCTGGGGCCTTTATTTCTCGGGAAGGAGCAGGGCATGACATTCCATGTATTTGCAGACGAGACACGCCCCCTTCTTCAGGGCGCACGCCTGACCTCCTACGAGCTGTACAAAGGGGGCATTGACGTAACCCTGATCTGTGACAATATGGCAGGTATTGTAATGAAAAACGGCTGGGTCCAGGCCTGCCTTGTGGGATGCGACCGGATCGCTGCAAATGGCGACACGGCCAACAAAATCGGGACAAGCGTAGTTGCCGTACTGGCCAGATACTACAAGATTCCGTTCTATGTACTGGGTCCCACTTCCACCATTGACATGAACTGCCCTACCGGAGACGATATTAAAATCGAGCTGAGAAGCCCGGATGAAATCCGCACAAAATTTTATGCAGAGCCTGTGGCTCTGGCGGAGATTCCCTGCTACAATCCGGCCTTTGACGTTACCCCGGCGGAACTGATCACGGCCATTATCACCGAATACGGAATCGCCAGAGCGCCTTATGAAGAAAGCCTGAAAGAAATTTTCCGAAAAAAGGAAACAGGTGCGTTGCCGGATTAACCGGCAGATGTTATAATAGCCTTTAATAAGACGGACGCTTTATATAAGCTCTGCTTATTATCAACAAAAAGGAGGACTGATATTATGAGAAAGAAACTTCTGGCTGCGCTTCTCTGCGTTGCAATGACCGCTTCCCTTTTAATCGGATGCGGAAGCAATGAAGGAACTTCCGGAAACAAAGGCGGTTCATCTTCAGAAGAATCCGAGGGCGCGTTGAATATCGCTATCGTATCCAGCCCCAACGGCGTAGATGACGGTTCATTCAACGAGGATAACTACAATGGTATACTTGCCTATATCAAAGAGCATCCGGACGCAAAAGTAACACCGATCCGTGAGGAAACCGGAGTTCCGGCTACTGTAGTTGAGCGAATCACTGAAATCGCCGGCAGCTATGATGTGGTTGTATGTCTGGGATACCAGTGCGCAGGCATCGGACAGGTTGCACAGGACAACCCGGATGTAGACTTCATTCTGGTGGACAGCTACCCGACAGATGCGGAAGGCAATACGGTAGAGCTTGACAATGTATATGCAATGCTTTTTGCAGAGCAGGAAAGCGGATTCTTCGCAGGTATGGCAGCTGCCCTTGAAACCAAGAGCGGAAAAGTTGCCGTTGTAAACGGACAGCCGTTCCCGTCCAACGTAAATTATCAGTATGGATTTGAGGCCGGCGTAAACTACGCAAATACCAAATACGGCACAACTGCAGAGTGTGTTGAACTCAGCTCCTACGCAGGCGTATACAACAATGAAAATATCGGTGGAAACTACACCGGAAACTTCTCGGATGAGGCGACCGGAAAGGTAATCGGAGAAGCTCTGATCAATGAAGGCTGCGATATTATCTTTGTTGCGGCCGGCGCTTCCGGAAACGGCGTATTCACAGCAGCAAAAGAGGCCGGAGATGTAAAGGTTATCGGATGCGATGTTGACCAGTATGACGACGGAGCAAACGGAGATTCAAACATCATCCTTACTTCTGTATTAAAATGCATGAGCATCAACGTGGAAAGACAGCTCAACGCAATTGCCGATGGATCTTTCAAAGGTCAGAACGTTACACTGATGGCTGATACAGATTCTACCGGATATGTAAAGGGAGAAGGCAGACAGCAGCTTTCTGACGACACAATCGCAAAACTTGATGAAGCATTTGCACTGGTTAAAGACGGAACAATCGTTCCTCCTTCAAGTGCAGGGGACAGCACTCCTGAAGATTTTCCGGGGCTGAATGACTAACCGCTGATTATTAAGAGGGATGGACGGTGCACTGACAGGTGACGCTGTCCATTCCCTTTCTTTTTTCAACAAGAACAGGAGTTACCAATGTCGGAAGAATATATTATTGAAATGCGGCATATCACAAAGAGATTTCCGGGCATTGTGGCCAATGACGACGTAAGCATCCAGATTAAAAAAGGCGAGATCTACGCGCTTCTGGGAGAGAACGGCGCCGGAAAATCCACTTTGATGAGCATGCTGTTCGGAATGTACGAACCGGATGAAGGCGAGATCTATGTCAAAGGCAGAAAGGTCCGCATCACCTCACCCAATTATGCAACAAAACTGAATATCGGAATGGTACACCAGCACTTCAAACTGGTATCTAATTACACCGTGGCGGAGAATATTATCATGGGGATGGAGCCTGTAAAAAAATTTCTCGGTCTGATTCCCCAGGTTGATATCAAAAAGGCAAACCGGGATATCCGCAAACTGTCTGAAGAGTACGGACTGGAAGTAGATCCGGAGCAGATTATCGAAAAAGTCAACGTCTCCATCCGCCAGAGGGTGGAAATTCTGAAAATGTTATACCGGGAGGCAGAGATTCTGATCTTTGACGAGCCCACCGCGGTACTTACTCCGCAGGAGATCGAATTTCTTCTGCAGATTATCCGGAATCTGCGGGACAGCGGGAAGACCATTATCCTCATCACACATAAACTGGAGGAGATCAAGCAGGTTGCCGACCGCTGCGCGATTCTGAACCGGGGAAAAATTGTGGACGTACTGGATGTAGCTTCCACCTCCACAAAGAAGATGGCCAATCTGATGGTCGGACGGGATGTTTCCTTTACCGTAGAAAAAAGCGCTCCTCATTTCGGGGAGACTGTCCTGAAAGTAGAAAATGTAAGTGTTCACAACCAGGATCATTTTGAAGTTGTAAAAAATGTCTCATTTGAAGTGCACCGGGGCGAAATTTTCGCGATTGCCGGCGTATCCGGAAACGGACAGGTCGAACTGGCCGATGCCATCGCCGGACTGATGAAAGTTTCTTCCGGCAGGATTTTCCTGAACGGGAAGGATATTACAAACGAGTCTATCCGGAAACGCACGGAAGAAGGGATTTCCTATATTCCGGAAGACCGCCAGGAATACGGCCTTGTACTGGACTTTTCTCTGCGGGACAATCTTGCTCTGAAAACCTATTACAAAGAACCCTTTTCCGGGAAAAACGGCGTGCTTAAGACAGAAGCATTTGAGAAATATGCCGAAAAGCTGATTCAGGAATACGACATCCGGAGCGGTCAGGGCAGCATAACCCAGGTCCGTTCCATGAGCGGAGGCAATCAGCAGAAAGCCATCGTGGGACGTGAGATCGAGCTCCAGTCCGATCTTATGATCTTTGTACAGCCCACCCGGGGTCTGGATATCGGAGCGATCGAAAATATTCACAGGCAGATTATCGCAGAACGGGACAAAGGGAAAGCCATCCTGCTGATCTCTCTGGAACTGGATGAGATTATGAACTGTGCAGACACCATAGGGGTTATTTACAACGGAGCGATCGATAAAATCGCCCCGGCGGATACACTTACGACCAATCAGGTTGGCGAATTTATGATGGGGGTGAAACAGAAATGAAAAAATTTTTTGTAAAAATTCTCGGAAATGAGAAAACCCAGAATATTGCCATTCCCCTGTTTTCCATCCTTTTGAGCCTGATTGTGGGAATGATTGTCATCGCTGCTCTGGGGAAATATCCTCTGACAGCTTATGCGAATCTGCTGCAGGGCAGCGGACTTCTTCCGAAGCCCCAGTATTCTGCTTACCAGGGCATGCTCACAGACTTTACCAGTTTTCTGAACATGATGACGCCCATGCTGTTTGCAGCGCTGGCTGTTGCAGTGGCTCTCAAAGCCGGACTGTTTAATATCGGCGTGTCCGGCCAGATGCTTGCGGCAGGATTTATTGCAACCATTACCGTCGGATACTCCTCACTGGCCGCCCCTGTGGCCAAACCGCTTGTACTGCTGATCGGTATCGCAGCAGGAATGGCTGTCGGAGGCCTGATCGGTTTTCTGAAATACAGATTTAATATCAACGAAGTCGTCTCTTCGATTATGATTAACTATATTGTCCAGTATCTGACAAGCTTTTTCATCAACACCCGGTATATGGATGAGATCTCCCGGCAGTCGCTGGCCGTCAGTGACGAATCCCGGCTGACTCTTATGAAGGTACCCATCGGGAACCTGAAAGTGGATATCCCTCTGTGTATTATCCTGGCTGTACTGGTAGCTGTTGTTATGAAGTTTCTTCTGGACCGGACACGTCTGGGCTTCGAGATCAAGGCTGTAGGCGCAAGCCGGAACGCAGCCCGCTATGCAGGAATCAGCGTAGGAAAAACCATGGTCCTTTCCATGATGATCTCCGGCGCGCTGGCGGGTCTGGCAGGCGTAACCTACTATCTCGGCTATCTCCAGTCCATCCAGCCGAAGGTACTGGCATCCACCGGATTTGACGCCATCGCTGTCGCCCTTCTTGGGAACAGCAATCCTGTGGGAATTATCTTCTCTTCCTTCCTGATCACAGGAGTGACAAAGGGAAGCAGCTACATGAATTCCGCGTCCGGCATTGAGACGGAAATCGGCTCGGTTATCACCGGTCTGATCCTCCTGTTCAGCGCCTGCGGAGCATTTGTCCGCTATGAAGTAAAGAAATGGAAAGCGGAACTGGAAGAGACAGAAGAAAAAGCGGAAAAAGCCGGAAAGGAGGCGCGCTGATGAATACAATTATTATTGACGGTATGTCCTTTGCCCTGCCTCTGTTTATCATGGCAATCGGCGGAATCTACAGCGAGAGAAGCGGTGTTACCAACCTGGCAATCGAAGGCCTTCAGGGCTTCGGAGCTTTTGTGGGCGCTCTGTTTGTTGTCCTTACATCCGGCACCCAGGGAACCGACTCCCAGACGATCTTTTACCTGTCGTTTCTGTTCGCCACCCTGGGCGGTATGGCATACGCTCTGCTGCACGCCCTGCTCTGTGTGAAATTCAAAGCAAACCAGGTAATCAGCGGTGTAGTTGTAAACATTCTTGCAATGGCGCTGACCGCCTTTTTGACCAAACAGATCAACAAAAGCGTATTCGGCGCTCCGTCTGACAAGTTTCAGCTTGGAGTATCCACAAGGTTCTCTGTTCCGGGGCTGTCAGACATCCCTGTGCTGGGTGCATTTTTCACAAATCTGTATCCGTTTGAAATCATTATTATTGTGGTCGCTGTAATCGCATGGTTTCTGCTGTATAAGACACGCTTCGGTCTCCACCTGCGCGCATGCGGTGACAATCCCCACGCAGTGGATGCGGCGGGGCGCAATGTAGGCCAGATCCGGACCGCTGCCGTTTTATTCTCCGGAGCATTCTCGGGAATCGGCGGTATGTGCTTTGCCTATTCCATTTCCGCCAACTTTTCCGACAATATTTACGTGGGATACGGCTATCTGGCAATTGCTGCCCTGATCTTCGGGAACTGGAAAATTCTTCCCACGCTGGGCGCCTGCCTGATCTTCGGATTTGCCCGTTCTGCAGGCTATCAGCTGGTTCAGATACTGGAGAAGCCCAGCAGCTATTCCGATCTGGTAATGATTCTTCCTTACCTGCTCACTCTGCTGCTTCTGGTTTTCTTCTCCAAGTACAACCACTCTCCCCGGGCACTGGGTGAAATTTACGATAAGGGGAAACGGTAATATGACAGCAAAAGAGAAAATACTTCCGGAGGCAGCCCCATTGTCTCCGGAAGAAATCATACAGCTGCTGCATCTGACGCCGCTTACGGGAGAAGGCGGCATGGTGGCTGAAACTTATACAAGCGAAGAGGTTTACGGAAACCGCCGGTGCGGTTCCGCCATCTATTATATGCTGACAAAAAACTCCTTTTCCCATCTCCACATGCTCTCTGCAGATGAAATCTGGCACTTCTATTACGGGGATCCGGTGGAGCTGATTCAGATCCGTGACTGTGACGGCCGCAGGAGCGTCTCGGTCCTGGGGCAGGACATCCGGAACGGAGAGCGGCCCCAGATTCTTGTGGAAAAGAATTCCTGGCAGGGAGCCCGGCTGCTCCCGGGGGGAAGGTTCGGCTTTGCCCTTATGGGGACTACCATGTCTCCCTCCTATCTGGAAGGAGATTTCATCCGGGCGGACCGGGAAACAATGATCCGCCGGTTTCCGGACTGCGAAAGGGAGATTAAAAAAGTGACCGGCGAACTGGTTTACCGTTGAACAGACGGCAGACCGGTTCTGTCCGGCCTTTCATTTTTACGGAACTGTTTTTCTATTTTAAAATAACAGGAGGAAATCCATGCAGAATAATAAGAATCAGGGCGCCGCAATTCTGGGAGCCGGTTTTATCTCTCACTCCCACGCGGAAGCCCTTAGATACTGCGGAATCAGAATCTGTGCCGTTGTGGACCGCTCGGCGGAAACCGCTGCAGAGTTTGCAGAGAAATGGGGGATTGAAAAGTATGGAACTTCAGAAGATCTGCTGCTTTCTGAAGAAATCACTTCCGTCCACATCTGCACGCCGCCCCACACCCATTACCGGATTGTTAAAAAGCTTCTGACAGCGGGAAAAAATGTACTGTGTGAAAAACCGCTCTGCCTTGATCCGGAGGAAGCCGCTGAACTGGAAGCACTGGCCGCCTCACTTGATGTAAAATGCGGCGTCAACCTAAATGTCCGTTTTCATCAGATGTCTGACCGGATAAAGAGCCTTGTGCAGAAAAATGATTTCGGTGCCATACGTCTTGTCCACGGGCAGTATCTCCAGCAGTTTCACCTGCTGCCCTGCCCTTACGGATGGCGGTATATACCGGAAATTGCCGGCCCCATGCGGGCGGTAACCGAGATCGGGACCCACTGGTTTGACATTATTCAGTACGTAACAGGGGAAAAAATTACGGATGTATCCGCTCTGTTCGGGAACTTCCAGCCGCAGAGAATTGTGCGGGACGGCATTATGTATCCCGCCTGCTCTTCCGAAACGGACAACTCCGGCGGCACCCCCGTCACCGTAACTTCTGAAGACGCTGCCCTGATTACTTTCCGGCTGGAAGGCGGAGCCATAGGATCGGCAGTCCTCTCGGAAGTCTCCCACGGATACTCCAATTATCTGGCCTATGAGATTACCGGAGACCGGATGACCGCCGGCTGGAATTCTCAGGAAAACAACTCCGTATATTTCAGCGCCGGAGCCGGGCAGAAAACCGTGGAAAGCGATGGCTTTGGGAACGGCTTCAACGATTCCTTCCGCCGGTTGATCCGGAGTTTTTATGAAGAGGATCCGGCGGCCTCCCTTCCTGCCTGCCCCACCTTCCGGGAGGGCGCACAAATCGTCCGCATCTGCAGCGCAGTATGTACAAGCGCCGCAGAAGAAGGCAGATGGGTGCATATCTGAGACCCCCGGGGAATGGACGCAGCCTTCCCATGGCCGGCAGCGCTGAAAATACACACGCAACCTGAAAAAATACCTTTCTATTATATTTCATACAGTCAGGAGGAATGAAAATGCGGAAAAATCTTGGACCTAATCCTTATATGTATCCTCAGCCGGTGCTGATCGTAGCTACCTACGGCGAGGACGGAACGGTTGACGCTATGAATGTAGCTTACGGCGGAATCGTAAATTCCAACCGGATTCAGATCAATATCGGGGTGAGACACAAAACTTCCGATAACATTAAAATAAAAAATGCGTTTACCGTAGGAATTGCGGACGAAAAAAATCTTGTAGCAGCGGATTATGTGGGAATTGTATCCGGACATGATGTGCCGGATAAAATTGAAAAATCCGGCTTTCATACTGTAAAGAGCGAGTTTGTGGATGCGCCTGTCATCCAGGAACTGCCCCTATCTCTGGAGTGCAGAGTGGAGGAAATCAATCAGTACAACGCCACACTTCGCATTGTGGCGGAAATTGTGAATGTAAGCGCAGATGAAAGGATTCTCGGAGAAGACGGAAAAATTGATCCGGAAAAACTGGGAGCGATCTCCTATGATCCGGCTAATCATGCCTACCTGAAACTGGGCGGAAGAGTCGGAACAGCATTTTCTGACGGTAATCAGCTGAAATAACACGAAACAGCCGGTTTTGAATCCCTCTTCAAAACCGGCTGTTTCTATATAGCGGAAAGAAATTCCGCAACTTACTCTTGTTTCTCCTTCAGCTCCAGCGTCCGGCAGATAATTTCCTGAACACTCTCTGCTCCCATCTCTGTGTCAATCGTAAGATCATAGTTTCCCGAGTGTCCCCAGATTCTCCGGGTATAATAATGGTAATTGTCCGAACGCCTCCGGTCCATCTGACGGACCTTCTGAAGCGCTTCCTTTTCCGACAGATTTTCTGTCTTCATAATCCGTTTTACACGGTAATTCTGAGACGCATGCAGATAAACCTTCAGGCATTCCGGGCGGTCCCGGAGTATGTAATCCGCGCAGCGCCCGATAATGACACAATTCCCCTTATCCGCCAGCTCGCGGATCACTTTGCCTTCTGATTCAAAAATGGCGTCCCGAGGCGCCTCCCGGGTATCAGAGTAGATGTACATCTGGCTCATAAGATCATAAAGGAAACTGTTGGTCATATTTTCTTCTCTGTCCCTGATAAACTGCGGAGTGTATCCCGTAGAACCGGCTGCCATCTGAATTATCTCATTATCATAAAACGCAAATCCAAGTCTCTTCGCAAGGGCTTCCCCGATGTCATGTCCGCCGCTTCCGTACTGACGTCCGATCACAATTACAGGACGCCTGGATGCAGGCGCTTCTTTTTCCGCGGACACATCTCCGGCATTCTCTCCTGTATCCTGCCGCTTCTTCTGAAAAAGGAGCGACTCCAGAAAGGAAAGCCTGCGCCCGAACAGCCGGGCAATAAAGCCCACCAGCAGAGCCGCTATAATCGTACCTTCCCGCACTCCGTCCAGCCGGTGTGCGAACAGGAATGAGAGCACTCCGGCAATCACCGTCAGCGACACATCAAATGCAACCTTTGTTGACCCGAATTCCGTCTTCCAGGTAGATGAAACAGCCCGGACAAAAGATTCCCCTGGAAGCATAGCCACATTCGCCAGTACTTCTGTATACACGCCGAATCCCAGAATGACGCAGCCCACAAGAAGATACGCCAGAGATGAGAGATAGTTTCCAGGATGAACAAAGAACAGCATCACCATGGTCAGGTCAATAAAATATCCGAACAGAATGGAAATCGGGATCTGCAGCAGATGCTCCGGCTTAAAGTTTCTGCGCAGAATAATAAGCTGGATCACAATCAGCAGAAGGCTGAACACAATTGTAAACTGTCCCAGAGTAAAGGGGAAATTCAGGCTCAGCACATAGGGGATCGAAGAAATGGGAGAAGTTCCCAGATCAGCTTTTGTAATCAGACTTACCCCCAGAGAATTAATAAAAAGTCCGATCAGAAATACAATATAACGTTTCAGTTTTTCCATACATATCCTTCCTCCCTCGAAATTAGCGGAAGCGCCTGAAGGCATCTTCCGGAATTGCAGACGGCGGCAAAGATCCCGGGCAGGCCCGGCCTTTGGCTCATCGCCGCTGCAAACGACAGACGGTACGCCGTACGCACCGTCTGTCTGTATTGCACATTATTAAAAAATCTGTTTTCCTGCAGGCTCATTTCAGGACATCGTATTCTTATAAATACAAAGAAACAGGTTCATAAATGTCTCACAGTCTGATTCAGAAAGCCCCCGGAAGGCCTTCTCTTCCAGCTCTTCAAACGCCTGCGTCACAAGCTCCAGCTGTGTTCTCCCTTTTTCCGTCAGAAAAACAAAGGAACTCCGGCGGTTGCCGTTTAACATGCGGCGCTCCACAAGCCCGCATTCTTCCATACGGTTCAAAAGCGAAGTAAGTGTTCCCGGCTCAATATGACATCCCTGGGCAATGTCTTTCTGACCGGCGCCATCGTGATCCTTCAGATAATCCAGAACTTTCGGCTGTCCTATCGTCAGGCCCGAGCCCTTCAGCCTGGCCTGCAGTTCCTTCTGAAACATGGAATGCTCCGCCATTACCAGATAATGAAATGAATTCGACATAATATCCGCTCCTTTCAGACCGTTGAACGCTGTCATATAATTTGAATCATAACAATTTGAATTCAAACTAACAACATGTATATTATAATGTACCCTGAAAAAATGTCAAGACAGATCCTTTGCATAATAAAAAGGCAGAAGATGTATCTCCGCCACATCTTCTGCCTCTCCTATTTCTTTTTATATTTCGATTACTGTGTAAGCGCTGCTATCTTTGCGTTTTTCTCTTCCTTTGTGATAATACCCATATCAAACTGCTGTTCAACTTTCCGGATCTCTTCAAAGTTGTCCACTTTCTTTCTTGCAACGCTGATCTTGAAATTATACTCATCCTGTGAAATCACATCCATTGCAAGTGCTTTGTCAAGTTTTGTCTTTTCCTCCTGGAACTCCTCTTCTGCTCTTGCCTTGTCTCTGAGAATCGCATTCTGTTTCATCCGCTTCTCGAGCTCAATAAGCTGCTGCTCCAGTTCCTGTTTTCTGGTCAGCTTCGGATCCATCATGGCAAGCAGATCTCCTACATCCAGATTGCCCATATCTCCGGTCTGTGCTACATAATCCACATATTTCTTTCCGATCTGTGCATATGCGGCATTTAATTCCTGCTCAATTACGTTAATCTGCATTTTCAGGCTGTTCAGTTCCGCGTTGTCCTGCGCGGCAGTCCCTACTGTTGAACCTACATTTGCTGCTGAAGAGGCAATACTTCCGCCTACATTTTTCGCTGTTTTTAAAGCTTTGTCAAAAAATCCCATTTTCTCTTATCTCCTTAAAATTTACTTCCGCACACAGTGCATTTCCATGTTTTTCCCAGATCATCTGCCCCCAGAATCCCCAGCACGCCGATCTTCGCATATTTTCCTGCGGCTGAAATCTTCTGAACACTCCGGCTGCCGCATACCGGGCACGTCATATGGAACTGTTCCTGCTTCATTCTCTCGTTCGTCTCAGCAATCCGTCTCTGTTCCTCAGCTTTTGCCGCTTCTTTCAGTTCCTCCTTTTTTCCGCCAATGTCCGGATCGTATGTTTCCTGACTCTGAATCATAGAAATGAACTGCTGTCTGACCGCCTGTGATTTGAAAAAACTTCCGCCCGGCATCAGATATTCCTGAGGCACCGGCTTCATGGCCGCACCGCATACTTCACACGGCACATCCTGTCCTGCTTTTGCTCCGGCATTTTTGATATCGGCACATTTCTCACAGTAATAAAACACCCATCCCACCTCTTTTCCTTCGTAAAAGCAAGCGCTTCAATTTTTTTCCATTTTTTCAGTTTATCTTTTTCCAATAATTCTATGATTTTTAATTCTATATCAACCGTCATTTATTGTCAACTAATCAAAGATTTAATCAACCATTTGTGAACTGTATTCATTGTAATATAGGATGGAAAGGGAAAACGGCCTCGGAAGGACGCAGCGCTCACCTCGATTCCGCTTCGCTTCATCTCGGTCGTGGCTTTCGCCACATGGAAAAATAGAAAAAAATTCCCAGGGAAATGCGAGCACTTCCCTGGGAGTTTTTTTCTATTTTTCCGCGCTGCTCAATGCTTTACGCAAATAAAATCGCCGTCCCCGCGGCTCGCAATGTCCGCAAAAACAGCGATTTCTAAGTGCGCGATCAGGGGTTCGAACCCTGGACACCCTGATTAAGAGTCA
>USFD01000062.1 GCA_900553885.1 uncultured Ruminococcus sp. | reverse complement strand
TTCTATTCAGAACTTCCGAATATTTTCCGTTATTTCTTAATCTAAGTTCATTTCGGCAAATCCGAATTTCAGTTTGCGAATGGCTCTGTGGTTTCTGCGGGTTTGAGTACGATTACGGAATGTCTTCCGATATTCAGGGTAATCTCCCCGTCTTCCACAATATACTCGCTGTAATCCAGCGTATATCCTTCCTCATAGGAGTAGATGAGCTGCCTCATCCTTCCTTCCTTTGGCACGCCTGCATACCAGACCGGAACTGTTACATGCTGCATCAGCTCTTTGCTGTTGTTCAGAATAACAACAATCTGTTCATCTCCCTGGAATCTGGCATAGGCAAGGAAGTTTTTCTCTGCTTTGAGAAGCTTGATCGAACCTTTCCGCAGCGGTTTTTCCGTTTTGTGGATACGGATCATCTCTTTGTGGAATTCCAGGAGTTCTTTATTTTCATTGCCCCAAGGATAAGTTCTTCTGTTGTCCGGATCGGTAAATCCGCACAGACCCGCCTCATCCCCGTAATAAATCGTCGGAGCGCCTACCCATGTCATCTGAACCACCACGGCAATGCGCATCACTGCATGATTAATGCCTTCTTCTGCCGCTTTTACTCCTACCTGGTGAGCCCTGCCCACAATATGATTGGTGCGGGTAAGGAAGCGGGAGTGATCGTGGTTTGAAAGCTGATTCATGGCAACCTGAAGGGACGGGGTAAGCATGCTTGCCATAAAGTGGCGCATAGTTCCTACGAAGTTATCCGGGTTGCCCCACAGATCTGTTCTCCGTTCGTCACTGTGCTTTTCCATTCCGGTAAGGAACCAGGTCAGAGGCTCCATGAAGGCGTCGTAATTCATAACACTGTCCCACTCGTCTCCCTGCAGCCAGTCCACCGGATCGCCATAATGTTCTGCCAGAATCAATGCATCCGGATTGGCGCTTTTCACTTCTTTCCGGAATCGCTTCCAGAACATATGATTATACTCATTACTGCACCCAAGATCAGCTGCCACGTCAAGACGCCAGCCGTCTACATTGTAGGGCGAAGAAACCCATTTCTTTCCTATGTCCATTATATATTGCTCGAGTTCCGGAGAATCTTCATAGGACAGCTTCGGGAGTGTATCATGTCCCCACCATCCGTCATAGCTGCCGTTATAAGGCCACGCCTCGTCTCTCTCATCAAAGAAATGGAAATAATCCCTGTACGGGCTGTCCTTGCTGACATATGCACCTTTGGGATATTCCGGCTGCTGCTCATAGATTCTCTCCCGGTCCATCCATTTATTAAAAGAACCGCAGTGATTAAATACTCCATCTATAATCACCCGCATACCTCTTTTGTGCATCTCCTCCACCAGCTCCGCAAAAAGCCTGTTGCTTGCTTCCAGATTCCGGATATCCCCCGTACGCTTCTGGTACTTTGTCGCCCCTATGTTGTCCGTTGCGTCCTCCGGAAGAGTCTCTCCCCCGTCTGCTACGATTTTTCCGTAATGAGGATCTATATAATCATAGTCCTGAATGTCGTACTTATGATTGGACGGCGAAACAAACAGCGGATTGAAATACACAACCTCGACCCCCAGTTCCTGCAGATAGTCCAGTTTCTCCATGACTCCTTTAAGATCCCCGCCATAGAAATTGTGAATATCCATCTCTGCCGGCAGCTGATTCCAGTCTTTTATTTTAGTGCTGGGCGCCCCGATATAAATATACTCCCGGTCCTCCACATCATTGTCCGGATCCCCGTTGTAAAAGCGGTCCACAAAAATCTGGTACATTACAGCGCCCTTCGCCCACTCCGGAGTTGAGAATCCGGGGACAATCTTAAAGGCATAGTAGGGTTCTTCGTGGTCGCACACGCCGCAGCGGTTAAAATAACAGATCTGCTGGCCCTTCTTTATCTCGAAGGTGTATTCAAAAGGCTCGCTGCCAAGCTGACAGACAATTTCATAATAGTCAAATTCACCCTGACAATGCGTCTTCCACATCGCATAATTTCTGCCTCCGGTCAGAATATTCACTTCTTCCACATCATTGTGGGCTGTCCGGAACCTCAGGACAATTTTCTCGTTCTCTTTCGGCTCCGGAGGGATTACATAATCTCCCGTTCCGTCACAAAACAGCGCCTCTCTGTTCATATCTTTCAGCCTCCTCACATTCAGGCAATGCAGATGCCGGCCGGCATCTGCTTCGCTGCTTTTCTGCTCGCCTGCCGCAGTTTTTCTTAACGGCATAAGGAGCGGATGCTGATCACGCATCCGCTCCACAGTTCTCGAACAGTGCTTCAAATTCACTCCTCGTTATCTTTTCTTTTTCCAGTAAAAGCTGCGCACATGCGTCCAGAACACCGTGATACTCTTTTATAATCGCACGTGCCTTTGCGTAGCACTCATCTATGATTCTCTTTACTTCTTCATCAATGGTTCCGGCCACTTTTTCTCCGTATCCTCTTGACGTATGGCCGAAGTCCCGTCCGATAAACACTTCGTCGCTGTCGTTGTCATAATTAATCAGTCCCAGTTTCTCGGACATACCGAACTTCGTAATCATGGATTTGGCAATTGCAGTTGCCTGCTTGATATCCTGGGATGCCCCGGTCGTAATATCATCAAAAATCTCTTCCTCTGCCACACGGCCTCCCAGAGCGACCGTAATCTCCTGAAGCATATGACCTTTTGTATTAAACATGTCATCCCGCTCAGGAAGGGGCATTGTATATCCCCCTGCTCCGCCCGTGGGAATAATGGAAACGCTGTATACCGGTCCCACATCAGGCAGCACATGGAAAAGAATTGCATGGCCGGACTCATGGTAAGCAGTGATTCTCCGTTCTTTCTCTGATACGATACGGCTCTTTTTCTCCGGACCGATCCCCACCTTTACAAAGGCATGACGGATATCCTGCTGCTGAATATAGATCCGGTTGTCCTTGGCTGCAAGGATTGCCGCCTCATTGAGCAGATTTTCCAGGTCCGCTCCGGTAAATCCGGATGTAGTCTGGGCAATCTGTTTCAGATCCACATCATCTCCAAGCGGTTTATTTTTTGCATGTACCTTGAGAATCTCTTCTCTTCCGCCCACATCCGGACGTCCCACGATTACATTCCGGTCAAAACGTCCCGGACGCAGAATAGCCGGGTCAAGGATATCTTTCCGGTTGGTTGCCGCCATGACAATAATTCCTTCGTTGACTCCGAAGCCGTCCATCTCTACAAGGAGCTGATTAAGTGTCTGCTCCCTCTCGTCGTGTCCGCCGCCAAGGCCGCTGCCTCTTCGTCTCGCCACAGCGTCAATCTCGTCAATAAATATAATACAGGGCGCATTTTTCTTGGCGTCCTGGAACAGATCTCTTACACGGGACGCGCCCACACCCACAAACATTTCCACAAAGTCAGAACCGGAAATACTGAAAAACGGTACCCCCGCCTCTCCTGCAACTGCCTTTGCAAGCAGAGTTTTACCGGTTCCCGGAGGGCCTTCCAGAAGAACGCCTTTGGGAATCCTTGCTCCCACCTGAACATATTTTTTCGGAGACTTGAGAAAATCCACGATCTCTTCCAGTTCCTCTTTCTCCTCTTTCAGCCCCGCCACATCTGCAAACGTGACTTTGATCTCATTCTGGCCGGACATCTTCGCGCGGCTTTTTCCAAAGTTCATGGCCTTTGCATTGGCTCCTCCGCCCTGCCGGTTCATGAGGAAAAAGAGCAGTGCAATTCCGCCCATTGTAATAAGCACAGGGAGCACCACCGAACTGAGAACAGACTCCTGGGGAACCGGCTCCACCTGATAAACCAGTCCGTGTTCCTCACAGAAATCCTCTACATCTTCCACGTTGGATACATTGACTTTTCTGGTTGAATTATCATCTTTCAGTTCAAGAGTAACCGTACCTGTAGGCACTGATCTGCTCTGTTTTATATAGATATCTGTCACATTGTCGTTTTCCGCTTCCGAGACAAACTCGCTCCATGTCATCTCCTGCTGATGCATCTGCAGCTGGCTCGCCATCCAGAGTACAGCAGCCACAATAACGATAAACATGATAATCGCCGGTCCGCTTGCACCTCTGTATTTTCTGCTGTTATTCAATGCTGTCTAACTCCTTCCTATTCCACTCCTTCCACAACTCCAATGTAGGGAAGGTTTCTGTATTTCTGGGCATAGTCAAGACCGTATCCCACTACAAATTCATCCGGTATCTCAAATCCCAGATAATCCGCTTTCACATCTTTTACTCTGCGGTCCGGTTTGTCCAGGAGCGTGCACAGACGCATTCCCGCAGGCTTTCTCTTCTTAAGCACATCCATCAGATAATACAGCGTATTTCCGGAATCCACAATATCTTCCACAATAAGGACTTCCTTATCCTCGATGGATTCGTCCAGATCTTTCGCAATACGCACAACTCCGCTGGACTTTGTCCCGTCTCCGTAGCTTCCTACGCACATAAAATCCATGGATACCGGCACGGTGATCCTCTTTGCCAGTTCACACATGAAAAATACGCCGCCTTTAAGGATACAGATCAGATGAATCTGTTTTCCCGCATAATCCTCACTGATCTGCTCTCCCAGTTCCTTGATTCTCTGATCCACCTTTTCCTCCGGGATCAGAACTCTGATTGTCTCTGCCATTCGTTTTCTCCTCCGTTATCGTTATCTCAAGAATTCTCCTTGTTTCTTTGCCGATCTGATAATATGCACTCATCCGCATGCCCGGGATCCACATTATGTGGCTTCCGTCCGCAATCAGGAACATCTGATCCCGGTCCCGGCGGGGTACTTTCCGGTTAATAAAAAATGATTTCAGTTTCTGTCTTCCCCCGTCCCTGTTGATGACAAGATAATCTCCTGCATGTCTTTTTCTTACAGAAGCGGTATATTTTATTATATCATAGTCAAAGCATTTCGTGTAACTTTTTTGCAGGATCCCGGCCTGTCCTTTTTCCATTCCGCTGTAAAGATCCGGCTCATTCTCTCCCCGCTCCCGGACCCGGCATAATATGCGAAAGGATGTCCCCGGCACTCGGGTTTCTCCCGGTATCCGCAGGGGAATGCATAGGTCCTCCTCTTCTCCCGCTGCATTTTCACGTTTCGTCTCTTCCGGCACGGTTTTCTCCAGGGCAACACCGTCATACATCCGGTATGCCGTCACTCCGTAAGGAAGACTGATCTGCCTGCCCGGCTGCCGGCCGAAGAGATCCAGAAGCGCGGACACATGAACCGCCTCCACATCCCTGCTTCTGCCTGCCGCCCGGCATATGCTTCTGTGAAGAAGTTGTTTCTGAACCGCCGGCATCTCTTTGCGAAAAGGAAGTTCGCGAACGGTAAACGCCTCTGTTTTTCCCGGCGGACTCACAATGCAGCGTTCCCAGGCCTCATCCACTCCCCGCTCCACGTAATCCCAGATCTCCTGAGCCTGGCAGGACAGTTCATTCAGATGCCGGGCTGTCTCCGGATTGACCTGTTCCTGAAGAGCCGGAAGAATGTGATGGCGGATCCGGTTTCTTGTATACACATCTTCTTCATTGCTCAGATCCTGCCGCCAGGGAATTTTCTCCTGCACAAGAGCGGATTCTATTTCCTCTCTGGACACGCCAAGCAGCGGACGGATCCATTTCCCGTATACCGGTCTGATGCCGCACAATCCTTTAAGCCCTGTTCCCCGGGCCAGATTCAGCAGTATCGTTTCTGCATTGTCATTGCTGTGGTGAGCAGAGGCAATTCTGGTTCCTCCCTCTTCCCGGCACATGGTTTCAAAGGCCTCCCGGCGTACGGTACGCCCGGCTTCCTCAGTAGATTGTTTCCTTTTTCTGGCAATTAATTCCACATTCCTGTGAAAAACCCGGCAGGGAACCTTCAGCTTTCGGCACAGTTCTTCCACAAACTGTTCATCTGCATCTGCATCCGCTCCCCGGAGTCCATGGTTGACATGGCAGACCCGGACAGAAAATCCGTACTTTTCTTTCAGTGCACAGAGCACAAAAAGCAGGCATACCGAATCTGCACCGCCCGATACGCCTGCGATCACCACATCGTCCTTTTCGATCATATTATATTTTCGGATCAGGGCTTCCGCCTTTTCTTCTATCTTTTTCATCATATGTAAACTATACCCAATCCATGCAAAAAAGTAAAGTCCGCACATCAGCACTCCCAGATTCCCACCGCCAGCACTGTCATATCATCGGCCGGCTCTCTGCCGGTCCATGCAAGCACCTGTTCCAGAACATGGTGGGCCATTTCCTTTGGATTGGTAATGGCGCTGCCCTGAATAATCGTCTCCAGAAGCAGATCCTGTTCTCCCACCGGCAGTGCGTCCAGCACCCCGTCTGTCACCATAATCACAAAATCCCCGTCAGACAGTTTCCGCTTTACAGAGTCGATCTCAATGGAATTCATTACGCCGATAGGAAGGCTGGTAGAACTGAGATGTTCCACTTCATCTTTCTTTTTGATAAATGTGGACGAGGCGCCCGCTTTGATAATCTCGCATTCTCCGGTATAAAGATCAAATACTGTCATATCCACAGTTGAATAGTGGATCTCCTCCCGTCCCATTACAAGTGTTGTATTAATCATCTGAATCGCGGTTTTCTCCGGAAATCCCGCCTCCAGAAGTTCTTCCAGAAGCTCAATCACCAGCGTACTCTCCCGGCATGCTTCTTCGCCGGATCCCATACCATCGGAAAGGGCCGCGGCCTGTCTGCCTCCCGGCAGCTCCATCATGGCAAAATTATCTCCGGATATCTGACTGCACCCTTTTCCGATTCTGGCCGCACCCTGCAGTGTATAATAAGCGGGCCCTTCCTGACACACCACCGTCATATAATGATTACCGATGACCTGGGCCGTTCCGCTCTGCAGGATCAGCCTGCGGCCTGCCGCTTCCGACACCGCTTTAACAAATTCCCGGGTGGAAACCTTCTGGTTTTTTATCGTTCTGGCTGTGACATGAATTTCATACCTGCCCTCCCGGGTCATAAAAAAATGCGTGTACAGCATCCGGATCCCCTTTTTCCTCAGGGCCGCTCCTATCTTTTTCTCCAGACGTTCGTCCGTGAAAATACTGTTTTCCAGCTCTCTGGTCGTACTCTGTATCATATCCGCAAAAGTATCCATCTGAATCGCACACCCTTCCCGGCTCCTGGCCATCCGGTTAACCCAGATCATATTCTGCCGGGCGTCATGGAATCCTTCCAGCATTTCCCGCAGAAATCTGGGCGCCATGATGCACCGCTGCATCAGCTTTCTCTTTGTTTCTGTATTCAGTTCATTCCCATAGTGATCGACTGCCGAAAGGATCTCATACCCCATCTGGTACGTATGGACAAAGTTTTCTCCCCAGCACCAGCCGCATTTTTCACATTTTCCGCATACCTTTTCGCGGACACGGGAAAACATTCCCTCGATCTCTTCATCCGAAAACGCCTGCCTCTTTTCTTCCAGTCCGAGAAATGTCTGCGACAGCTGTTTCAGTGAATTGGCATATTTTTCAATCTGCTCCACGTAAGGACTGCTGTGGAGCGCCTGTCCGTCACTCATATCTCCGTAAATCTCCCTTCAGAAACCAAAGACTCCAGGAGAATTTCTCCTGGAGTCTTCATTGGTAATATTCATTTCTTTTCCCGCGGGCATCCGCGCCCGTCCTGTCTCTTTATTCTGCTGCCTTGAAAATAATCTCGTTCGGATCTACAAGATCCAGCTTCTCTTCCGCCGTCTCTTTGACGTATTCATCCGTCTTGACATACTCTTTAAATTCTTCTATCTCTTCCGCACGCTTTTTCTCATCGCCAATCTGGGAACGGAGCTCTTCTTCCTGCTCCTTATACTCAGCGTTTCTGGCCTGAAGCCGTAAAGAATTAACTGCAAGCACACCAGACAGAACCACAAGAACCGAACAGATCATCAATATGCTTCTTCTGTACCGGCCAAATCTGGAATTCTTTCTCCTGCCGCGCTGTCTGCCTGTCCCTTTTCTTTTAGTCATTTAAACTCACCCACTTACTAATAATAAATGCTTTTACTCCCCGTTAGAAAACATTCTATCTGTTTTTCCTGTTCTTTTCAAGGTTTTTCTCAAACTTTACTTTTATTTTTTCCGCAAGGCGGATCAGCCCGAAACCTGCCGCCGCTCCGCATACAAGTCCAAGTGCAAAAAACCATCTTACACTCCCATATGTAGTGTCATACATCTGTTTAAAAATAAAGCCGCTGGCGCCAAGCCAGAACAGGATGTCCTCAAGTCCGATCAGAGCAGTGCTGTGTTTCACAATCCGGCGGAAACAGATCAGCACACAGTATGCAAAAAGCACAGACATGCCGCCCAGGCCTGCATACAGAAAAATCAAAGCCTCCCTGCCGATTCCGATCATACCCGGCTCCTATTTGAACAGGCGGGAAAGAAAGCTTTCACTCTGCCTGCCGGTCTGACTCACACTGGAGTAAGCCACACTGTCAATATTCCCCGACAGATCCACTTCTCCCTTTTCCACGCTCAGTCTGTTGACATGAAGATCTGTTCCCTTAACCATAAGCATCCCCTGCTCTGTTTCCAGCAGGATCTCATTCAGATCGAAAGAAAGCACATCCAGAACCCCGGTAACTGTGCTTGTTTTCCTGTTGTTCACCACAAGCTTGTGTGACTTTGCAATCCGCTGTTCCTCCATATACGCACCTCCCCGGTGCTTCTCTGCACCTGTTTCTATGTATATGACAGGTTGTTCCGGCTTATGCCTTCCCCGGAAAATCACATCTTATTTCCAGCGCTTATTTTCATCAGAGATAACGGAACATATCTTTCGCTTCCTCTTTTTTTGTGGTCTCCTGAATCTTCAGAACTTCCGCCTTCACCGATTTATTACCGAACTGGATTTCAATCACGTCGCCTTCCTTTACGCTGACAGATGCCTTCGCCGGTTTCCCGTTCACGGCGACGCGCCCCGCGTCACAGGCCTCGTTTGCCACTGTTCTGCGCTTAATCAGCCTGGAAACTTTCAGAAATTTATCCAGACGCATCTTTTCACCTCCCTGTATGCCAGAGTCAGAAAAAGCACTTACAATGTTCTTCGCATCGCAAGTGCCTGTCCTCTCAATAAACAAATTGTCTGATTCATCTACTCATGGAAAAAGCAGACTAGTTGATCGCATCCTTTAAAGCTTTTCCTGCTTTGAACTTCGGAGCTTTGCAGGCAGCAATCTTCATTGTCTTTCCTGTCTGCGGATTTCTTCCTTCTCTTGCAGCTCTCTTGCTTACTTCAAATGTTCCGAAGCCAACAAGCTGAACCTTGTCGTCAGCCTTCAGCTGCTCTGTTACAACATCGACAAACGCTTTCAGCGCTTTCTCAGAATCTTTCTTAGAAATCTCGGCTCTCTCAGCTACTGCTGCTACTAATTCTGTTTTGTTCATGAGTTAATTCCTCCTCTTGATTGTATCCACATACAATTTTATTCTTATTTAAAGGGGCATGTAATCTCGTCCACATGTTTCCGCCTTTATGTACTGTTATAACGGTTCAATCCCGCTTTGTCAAGATTTTTCCGCGTTTTTCCGGCTTTTCCGCCGTTTTACATAATGGCCGGCAATTCCGGTATCAGAAACCGTATCTTCCGGCTGCCGGTCTTTTTCCCGGCAGCCCCCGGCAGGCATTTTTCCGAAAGCCGGACCGTCTTCTCCCGCCTTCTGTCATTCCGTTCTGCCCTGCTGTATTCATCAGGCCAGATCAAGAGCAAATATATTTTTCAGGAACCGATATTTCTCATCCCACTGCTGTACAACGGTTTCCAGTTTCTCCACACTTTTTTCCGGCAGCCAGGCTTTATTGGAATGATAATAGCTGCTGGCCGTCTTCCAGAATTTTTCCGGATATGCAAGACACAGGCCGATATACATCCTTTCCGCATTGCCCAGTCTGCGTTCCCTCTCATACGCTTCCAGAATAATTTTTCCGGTATTTTCTTTCCAATGAAACTTTTCCATTGCTTTTCTTATAAAATAATATAAATCATGCACCTGAATATTTATACTCATATGTTCAAAACCGGTAATACCGATGCCTCCCGGAAGAATAAGGAGATTGTGATAGTTATAATCTCCGTGAGTCAGGCGCCCTTCCTCCACACTGCGCTCATACAGTTTCATACAGCCGGACTCTTCCAGCCGTCTCTCCACCGTCTCTGCCATACTGTACATTTTATCAAAGCTGTTTAAAAAGAGATATTCAAACTCATTTTTCGCAACCCTCCGCCGGATAAATGTCCTGACTTTTTTCAGCTCCCTGTTATGGCGCCGGATCTCTTCCAGCGGGCTGCGCCTGACAGTCAGCCCCGTATCTTCTCCGGTCAGAGATCCGGTTTCCTGCTGATTCAGCTTTGAATGAAGAATCGCAAGATTCGCCGCCGCCCTCGCAAGCTCTGCTTCTCTTTTCATGTCACATTCCCTGCCGGTATACCACTTTTTCATCATATATTTTGTTCCGTCACGGGACACGGCCAGGATCTCTCCATCCTTCGTAAATACCGGCGTGTCAACCGACATTCCCGCCGACTCAAGACGGCTCTCTGCAAAATACATTGAAAGGGCGCGCTTCTCTGATATATTCGTCTCTTTCAGTAGCATCGCCCCTTCTTCTGTATCGCAAAAAAACGCACCCCTGATCCGCCGGGTGCCCTTCACTCCTATTTCATATCTCTCCAGCACTTCCAGTTCGTACTCTCTCATAGCTGCCCCCTGTCCCGGTATATTCTGGTCCTTTCTAATCTATGAAGGGGGCAGCTTAAGTATGCTTACAAACCAAGCTTTTCTTTTACATAAGCGCACAGAATTTCTTTTTCATTTCTCTTCGGGTCATCGATAACATATTCCAGAAGTTCACTGAGCATGCTTCCGATCTCCCTTCCCGGCGTCATCCCCAGATCCATCAGATCCCTTCCGCCTACCGCCAGCTGCCGCAGGGTAACACAGTTCTCCTCAAGAAGCGCTTCCTGATACAGCTTGCGTATCGCTACAATATTTTCAATCTTTTCCCTTCTCCGGTAAGGGCTCTGTGCCTTTGCATCCGCCATGCGCACGGCCAGGTAATAGGGAAACAGTTCCACACCGATCCGGTTCATAGCACGGCGCACATTTCTCGGCGTGGCCTCCATACGGTAGTCATGGTAGCATACCAGCCGGGTTACTTTCTTTACTGTCTCATTGTCAAATTTCAGCCTGCGCAGCACCTTTCTGGCAATTTCCTCGCTTACAAGAGCATGGCCTTTAAAATGATCTCTTCCATTTTCATCCGTAGTCTTTGTGGATGGCTTGCCCATATCATGAAACAGCATGGTAAGCCGCAGAATTTTATCTCTCTTTACATATTTCATGGCGCGGATCGTGTGCTCGGCCACATCATATCTGTGATGAGGCGTATTCTGCTCAACCCCTGCCATAGCATCCCACTCCGGCAGAATCACTTTCGTAATTCCCAGTTCATATGCATCCCGGATGCGCTCCGGATGGGGCGAGACAAGCAGCTTCACCAGCTCTGCCTGAATTCTCTCTGCGCTGATCTTCTCCAGCGTAGGCGCCAGCTCCTTTATCGCTTCAGCCGTCTCCGGCTCAATCGGGAAATTCAGCTGTGCGGAAAAGCGGACCGCTCTCAGTATGCGGAGCGCATCTTCTGAAAACCGCTCCCTGGGGTCGCCTACGCAGCGGATCAGATGATGGTTGAGATCCTGCATTCCTCCAAATACGTCAACCAGACGCACCTCGTCATTGTATGCCATGGCATTGATTGTAAAATCCCGTCTCTGCAGATCCTCCTCCAGACGGCTGGTAAAACGCACCTCCTTCGGATGTCTTCCATCTTCGTACGCCCCGTCAACCCGGTAAGTCGTAACTTCAAAACTATCCTTTCCGATGAGTACCGTAACCGTGCCATGTTCAATTCCTGTATCCACCGTCCTGCGGAACAGCTTCTTAATCTCCTCCGGTTTTGCCGATGTGGTAATATCCCAGTCTTCCGGTCTTCTGGCCAGAATGGAATCTCTGACGCACCCGCCCACTGCAAACGCTTCATATCCATGGAGCTGGAGATTATTGATAATCATCAGCACCTTTCTTGGCAGTGTTATCTTCATAATTTATCTTCCTCCCCAAAGGGAACAGCCTCTTCTGAAAAGGGGCCGCCCTCTTTCGCCTGTTTTTTCAGAATTGTTTCAAAATTTCTTTTTCTCTTCTATTGCAGGATAATATTATAACCTGTCTGTTCTGTCCCCTCAACCATTTTAATGCAGATTTCAGTCTTTTCTCATCATAAAATACAAATGTTTCATCCAGAATAACGGGCATGGGTTCCTCCTGGAGAATTTCTGCCGCTGCCATGCGGACAGAAAAATAGATCTGTTCCAGCGTTCCTCTGCTCAGACGTTCTGCCGGGATACGCCGGCTGCCGTCCCAGACAGAGATCTGCAGTTTCCCGCCAATCTCCATGCTTCCGTATCTGCCATCTGTAAGCGCGGCAAATATCTCCGTTGCTCTTTTATTCAGACTGCCTGCTGTCTGCCTGCCAAGACGGTCGGCAGCCAGTCTGATCTGTTCCATGGCAGTCTGCAGCGCCCGGCAGCGTCCGGCCAGCCTTTTTTCCGTATCACCGGGCTCTTCTTCCCGGCTCTGCTCACGCAGGTTGCTGCAACGGATCTCTTTTTCCTTCCATTCCGCCCGGATCCGCTCCATCTCCCACCGGATCCGGCGGATTTTTTCACCGTTCTGGTGATTTCTCTCCTGCTTCCCCGGCTCTTTACTTTCCTGAGCAGACTGCCCCGGATCTGTCTTCTGGTTATCACTGGCGTCCCCGTCAGAAACATAAATCTTATTTTCGTCATATTTATGTTTCTTTCTGTCTGTTGTAAAGAAAATATACCCGCCTGCTGCCAGAAGCCCTGCGCCAATCAGCAGAATTACTCCGGATAAAATCAGAAATGCACTGCCTGATCCTGTCTGCTGCCAGCGGCTCATAACCTGGCTCCAGATGCTCCCCAGTAAACCAACGCACACACCGGCAGCCCCTCCGGCAAGAAATTTTCCGGCTCTGCCCGGCTCCTCCGCCCGGCCCGGGATTTCGGAATCTTCCCGCCTCTTTGGCCGCTTCTGTTCTTCCGCTATCCTATGATCCTCCGGCGCTTTCTCCTCTATGCCGGTTTCTGCCTGCAGACCGGCAAGAATCGTTTCTTTTCCGCGGTATTCCTCCTGCAGCGCCGTCATATCCTGTTCAAGATAGGCACATTCCTGGAGCAGCTTCCGCCGTTTTTCTTCCCGGCGCTCCTTCTCTTTCTGCAAGGCTTTTTCCGCCTCCCTCTGCCTTTCCTTCAGGCATTTCAGGGCTCCGTTTACATCAATATCCGCTCCTCCCGTCTCGCAGAAACTGACAGCATAATTTTCCAGCGCTCTGGAAAGTTCCTGGCCCGGCGCAGCGGCAAGCTGTCCGATGGAAACAGTACTGTCATAGAGGGACGCTGTCATTCCGCCCAGCAGCATCTCCAGATCTCCGTGCTCCACAGACAGTTCTTCGCCGTCTGTCTCGCAGATCAGGGAAGTCCGCTTTGTATAACGGTCAAAATTCCGCTCCAGCCGGAACTGTTTTCCCCCGCACAGGAACCACAGAACTCCGGCATAATTTCCCGGATTATCCCAGGGCTCATAGCGGGTAAAATCATCTTTCAGCGCCGCTTTTCCCCGTCCCCGTTCCAGCCCGAAAAACATAGCCCGGATAAATCCGTGAAGCGTAGATTTTCCCGACTCATTTTCCCCGTATATGACCTGCACGCCATCTGTAAAACGAATATGTTTTTCAGACAGCATGCCGAAATTTTTTATATACAGCTCTGTAATTACCATATGTTCTGTCATGCAGCGGACACTGCTTTGTCCGCTTTGCTCCTTTCCAACTATGCGCAGAATTTCTGCATCTATCTGCGGTTTGCAAGCAATGCGTCTACTCCTTCACACAGTGCCTGGTACGCCTCGCTGTCCCGGCTGCAGCCGGCAAAACTTTCAATATACCGGCCGATCAGATTGTCGGCGTTCTCCCTGTACAGCCTGTCAAAATCATATGCCGGCCGTGTCTCATCCGTAACTTCCAGGATATTTCCCAGATCGTCCGGGTTCAGTGAATCCAGGAGAATATCACGGTCTCTTTCGCCCTTCAGCTTTATTTTGTAAATATTTTCATTTCCATATTCATTTGTAAGTTTTCTTATCTTTTGTTTCACACTGCCTGCGGTATCTCTCTCATCCACCAGAACCTCCAGATGGATGTACTCCCGGGACGCACAGGGAATCCAGCTGATGCGGTTTCCTTTTCCCGTAAGCTCTCCTTTCACGTACCCGTGAGGCCCGGTGTCATTACGGTCCACAGGTTCCAGCGCTCCGGCATAAACGATCCGGTTTCTGCGCACAGCCTGCGGTTTATGGATATGTCCCAGCGCAGTATAGGAAAATCCGGAACGTTCCAGTTCATCCCAGTTAATCGGAATATGTTTCTCATCTCCGCCGTGGGCAAGCAAAATCTCATACCGCTGCCTGCCTTCCGGCGCCGCTCTGTGATACAGCGGTTCTGTGATTTCTCTGCTGTAATAGCTGAGGCCGTAAACAGCAGTCTGCAGCCCGTCGAATTCCACGCAGCGGATCTCCCTGCCAAAAAGGGGATATACATTATCGTGCCACCGAAACGTCCGGTAATAGGAATCCCGCCGGATATAATCGTGGTTTCCTGCAATCAGCACCACCTTCGTGTGCGTCAGTGTGGAAAACAGATAATCTACTTCTTTAAGCTCTCTCAGAAGCGGCTGTCTGTGAAACAGATCTCCTGCAATCAGAAGAAGATCTGTCTGCTCTGCCTGACAGATCCTGATGATATGTTCAAACGTATTCCATATTTCCTCCGGTCTCTGTTCCGTATATGCCTTTCCCGCATCCGGGCAGGCGCCCAGATGCACATCGGCAATGTGGATAAATCTCATAACTGATCTCCTGTCTTTTCGTCCCCCGGAGAGCTTCCGCCACAGCCGGCTGATTCCCGGCTTCCTCAGGCGGAAGCTTCCGTCTGTCATTACAGTAAAAAATAAACGGCTGATTATTATTATCTGCTGTACTAGAAAAGGACGCCGCATATCTGTGCGCGTCCTTTCGCATTTTATAATTCGCAGTTATTAACAGTTCTGGGGAAGGGGATGACATCACGGATATTAGCCATTCCCGTAAGATACATCACGCATCTTTCAAATCCAAGGCCAAAACCGGCATGCCGGGTAGAACCGTACTTTCTCAGATCCAGATAGAATCCGTAATCTTCCTCTTTCAGCCCCAGTTCTTTCATCCGGCTCAGCAGTTTGTCATAATTATCTTCCCTCTGGCTTCCGCCAATGATCTCGCCGATTCCCGGCACAAGACAGTCAACTGCAGCCACCGTTTTTCCGTCATCATTTTGTTTCATATAAAACGCTTTGATTTCCTTCGGATAATCTGTAACAAATACAGGACGCTTGTATACCTGTTCTGTCAGGTAACGCTCATGTTCTGTCTGAAGATCACATCCCCAGGAGACCTTATATTCAAACTTGTCATTATTCTTTGCCAGGATGTCAACCGCTTCCGTATAAGTCACACGGGCAAAATCTGAATTTGCCACATTGTGAAGACGTTCCAGCAGTCCCTTGTCCACAAAAGAATTAAAGAAATTCATTTCCTCCGGCGCATTCTCCAGTACGTAATTAATAATATACTTGAGCATATCCTCCGCCAGATCCATATCATCCTCCAGATCTGCAAAAGCAATCTCCGGCTCAATCATCCAGAACTCAGCCGCATGGCGGGTAGTATTGGAATTCTCTGCGCGGAATGTAGGACCAAACGTATAAATACTGCGGAAAGCCTGTGCATAAGTCTCGCCGTTGAGCTGTCCGCTGACGGTAAGACTTGTCTCCTTTCCGAAGAAATCCTTGCTGTAATCTACAGTTCCATCTGCATTTTTCGGAACGTTTGCCAGATCCATAGTCGTTACACGGAACATCTCGCCCGCGCCCTCGCAGTCACTTCCGGTGATCAGCGGTGTGTGCACATACACAAATCCTCTCTCCTGGAAGAACTTATGGATGGCATACGCAGCCAGTGATCTTACGCGGAATACAGCCTGAAATGTATTCGTTCTCGGTCTGAGATGAGAAATCGTTCTTAAAAATTCGAAGCTGTGGCGCTTTTTCTGAAGCGGATAATCCGGTGCAGATGCCCCTTCTACTTCAACAGTATCTGCCTGAATCTCAAAAGGCTGCTTTGCCTGAGGCGTTGCCACAAGAGTTCCCGTTACAATCACTGCCGCCCCCACGTTCAGTCTGGAAATCTCAGCAAAATTATCCATCTTATCATGATAAACCACCTGAAGCGTCTGGAAATAAGATCCGTCGCTCAGCACGATAAAACCGAATGTCTTTGAATCGCGGATACTGCGGAGCCAGCCCCCAACTGTCACCTTCTGATCCAGGTAATCCTCTCTGTTCTTAAATATCTCCCGAATAGTTGTCAGTTCCATACCAAAAAACTCCTTCAATCATGTAATCAGTATGAACATTATACCACCGGAAACCAAAAGCGTAAATAAATATTCTCTTTGAAATCACCCTTTTCATGCAAATTCTGGTTATACGCCCTACATCTCCGCCACCATATCCCGGATCGTTACCTTCAGATCCCGCGGGTGATACCCCAGCTCCTCTGTCGCTTTTCTGTGAGAAAATCTCTCCCCGGTTCCAAGCACATGAAGAGAGTAGGCAGTATACAGCGGACGTCTTTTCTTTCTCCTGGCATGAAGCTGTATAAACGGGGCAGCCATTTTTGCCATCCACAGCGGCAGTACGGGCAGTTTCTTCTTTCCGGAGACATTCCCTGCGATCTCCAGCACCTCCCGGATTTCACAATACCGGTCGGACAGAATATAACACTCTCCTTTCCTTCCTTTTTCAGCAGCAAGCAGACAGCCCTCTGCAACATCCCTTACATCTACAAAGTCATATCCGCCTTTTACACAGGCCGGAAGTGTTCCCCGCAAATACTCTGAAACCATCTGTACCAGATGATTACCGGAACGGTCATACGGGCCCAGAATGCCCGAGGGCTGGACAACAACCGCATCGAGCCCCTCTTCTGCAGCCTTCAGCACGGCCCGGGTCGCCTCGGCTTTTGTCTTTGCATATCCTCCGATTACAGCATCCGGGGAAAATTCTCCGATTTCCCCGGTCACCTTTCCCCTCTTCTGCTCCGGGATTGCATGAACCGAGCTTACATACACCAGACGCTTCACCTGATATTCCCGGCACAGCTGCAGGATATTCTTTGTACCATTTACATTTACATTATACAGTTCCGGAGACACATGATTGGAAATATCTATAATACCTGCTGTGTGGATTACTACTGTTTCCATATTTTCACACCCCAGGAACAGCGGTCTCAAAGAATCAATGTCCCTGACATCTCCGTTATAATAATGAATGTTTTCTGTGTCCTGTTCTTTCTTTTCTCCGAAAACCAGTCCTCTTACCTGTATCTGTTTCCTGCTCAGCATCCGGACAATCGTCCCGCCCAGATGTCCATTGGCCCCTGTAATAATAAAAAGTTTTTTCATTCATACTGCACCTCCACTGTTATTATTATGCTTTTCATATATTCGACACATTTTTACAAAATCAGACACTGTGTTGAGTTTTATCTCTACTTGTATTATAATATCCACAGTGTATGTCATACAATAATCAGCTTGCCGTGAGTCTGAATGATATCGGACAGATCCGGCACATTCTGTCTGTTTTGCACAGGAAAGGAGATAGAAAATATGGCCAGAAGCGACCAGAGAACCCGGCTTACCCGGATGCTGATCCGTCAGGCATTTACCAGCCTGCTCCGCGAAAAGCCTGTTCAGAGCATTTCCGTCAAGGAGCTCTGCGAAAGAGCGGGCATCAACCGGGGGACCTTTTATACTCACTATACAGACATCTATGATCTGATGCATCAGATGGAGGATGAAATGATGGCTGACATCCAGACAGCTCTAAAACCGCTGCTTGATTCAGACATATCTGATCTGACTCCTCTGAAAATTACAACCGGAATCTTCAGGTGCCTGAAGGAGAATGCGGATCTCTGCGCAGTTACATTGGGGAAATACGGCGACAGGGAATTTGCCACACGGCTTCTTACAATCGGAAGGGAACGCTGCCTGGAAAGCTATTCCAAATATTTTGCCCAGGCAACGCCGAAACAGATCGAATACTATTATTCTTTTGTCAGTGCCGGCTGCATCGGCCTGCTGGAGAAATGGCTTGCCGACGGCATGGCAACCAGCGCGGAAGAGATCGCATCCGCAGCTGAAAATATCATGATGAAAGGGATACATTTTCTGGAGTAAAGAAGATTCGGATTTGGCGAAATGAACCTAGATTAAGAAATACAGGAAATATTCAGAATTCCTGGATAGAAT
>USFD01000061.1 GCA_900553885.1 uncultured Ruminococcus sp. | reverse complement strand
TTGTCTATTTGGAATTTTCTCATTTTGACTTGCACTATTTATATTCTAGCACCAGATAATTCACTAAATGATTTATTTGAAATAAAAGGAACAGAGTCATATATAGATTATGAATCTTCTTGTAAACCATTTAATCAAGTATATGTTCCTGATACACCCTCTGTTTTTCCTTTTGGAGGGCGTGATTATGAAGAAGAGTATAGGAATGACCTAGATGATATTTTTTGCTATAAAATATATGAAAAGGGAAACGAGATTATTGTAAAATTACATATAGACTATATTAAACAACACAGTGCTGTTGCTTTTCCAACGCCATTATTTTTAAAAGATATCGATGTGTATAATGATATTCGATACAAAATAATTTCAAAAAATAATGCCAATGTTATTTGGGGGAATTTGCAAGTTAAGACTCATAAAATGCCAAATGTTGAACTTTAATTACATGGTGCTAGCACCATGTAGATAAGGCGCTTAAAAAGAAATATTTGTGATACCCGTATGATACCTGTTTGGATGGAAACTGTGAATAAGGTGTGTAAATTGGATATTATGAATACCAAAATAAACAAAAAGTCATTAAATATTTAACGATTATGTTATGGTTGCAGGGAGTTTGTGTAACGGACAGAACACTGGAAATGCTGATAAAATGGGCATTTCCGGCGTTGCAAGCAGAACTTGCCGATTATAAACGTCTGAAAGAAATTGGGATACCACTTCCTGAGATGTTGGACGTTGATCTGGAAAAAGAGCAGATTGTTAAGGAATACATCGCAGGTGATACTGTATTTGATATGGTATTAAAAGAGTGTATGCCCGACACCTGCCTGGAGCAGTCAAAAGAAATGTGCAGGCTTTTATACTAGGTGAATACGAATATTGATTATTTCCCTACAAATTTTATTTTAAAGGATGGCATCTTATATTATGTGGACTATGAATGCAATACCTACATGGAAGAGTGGAACTTTGAGAACTGGGGAATGAAATATTAGTCAAAAACGTCAGAGTTCATGAAATATGCAGAAGAACATTCCTGATAAAAAGTAGAATTGTGTCTGAAAGGATAAGATATGCGTAAACTGATTATACTCAGAGGAAATTCTCTTATGGTCTGAATTTTGGAATGATGAACTTGACATGTGGGTTGATTCCTACTCAGCCCACAGAATAAAAGCGTTGATTGTAAATTTTTGATTGCCAAAGGGGAAAATTGTCCAATGAAATATATGACCTTTAATTCTTCCTGCGCCTATGCAGGCGTTGCCAATATGCTGGAGCAGTATGGTGTGGATACCGATGACAGATCCATTGCAATGGGAATGAAACTGCCGTACCTATTTTCCTATGAGAACGGAACATATATGGCAGGCCCCATGCTTCAGAATGCAGAGTGGTTCAATCTCTTTCTTAACCCAAAGGGTTTTGAGATGTGTGAAATAGAACTGCCTGCGGAACAAGTTGCAGACTATTTAAAAAAGCAGAAAACCGCCATGCTTGGCTTTCGGGTGGACAAGAATAACAAACACGCTGTTGTATACATCGGTAGCCATGATGGAAAACTTGTGTTCCTAAATAACAAGTGGGAGCATGATCCTGCTCTGGCGCAGTTCCAACTTGCCGATACAGAGATTTTGGATCACATAGGCTCGTCCGTAATGATTTCCACATTAAAGCAGATCAGTCCCAAAGAAGTTAACTTGAACAGCAAGTTAGCAGACTCTGTTTCAGTGATTCGACGGAATCTGGCTGAGATTAAAGCGGTATGTATTAGGCGGAAAACAGTAGGCGCGTTGCGTTCTATGCTGAACACATTATTCCGCCCTCTCCTTTTGGATGGTATTACTATGCTCGGTTTGCTTGGTGAAGCAGAATTGGCCGGTAAATTTTCGCATATTCAAAAGAGTTTTCTCAATGTCCTGTGGCAAGATCCCAATATAACAGTAGTCCTTGGAGATTATGTCTCTACGACTGATTTGGAAAATGCTGTGGATGGATATATAATGTTGATAATGAGAAACAATAACGGTTCAATCCATCCGTAATGGTATAGTCGTTCTGGACTTTCGCACTGCGCCATGTCGCCGGCTCATATGGTGTGGAAGGCAACAGCTGCATGAATTCACGCTCTTCCTCTTCATATGCACTACGACGGCATCTTTTCCTCGCTTTAAAGGGCTTATTATTAAGAAGTTCCAGCTTTTCGGTGACTGCATCCCCAAACTGTGTACTCATGTAGAGGCGTCCGCCTGCCGCATCTGCCTCTGCACAATACTCTGTCCAGAGCAGGCTAAGAGTAACCGGCTCTAAATTAGCGGCAAGGTGGCTCAGTTAGAGTGTGCAGCGTGCTCTTAGTGACCGCTATTTACAACAGGTTTCTGGCATTTTTTCTTGAAAAGTGCTACATTTGTGCTATTTGTGAGTGTATTAGAAAAATTTTATGATCTGAAAAAATAATTGACACAGGAGGTTGTGTGCAGTATATTTTAATAAAACTTACAAGGAGACTATAAAAATGAATCAGAACTTACATTCAAGACGTTATATGTACATGTATTATAGACATACTGTGTTATAAGCTTTGTAAGGTTGGTGCATTGGCTTATAGCCGGTAGGTCTATTCGTCTAGTGCATAAAACCAGAAATGTAAGTGACTTTTTAATATGTATTGCATCGTAAATTGGATTTATCGCACTGGACAATGAATGTTTGGTGCGATTTTTTTTGCGTAAAGGAGGTGCGTGGAATGAGAGATTTAATCGAATTAAAACTGGCAACAGAAGAGGAAGCGGAATCTCTGCATAGACTACAGGTAGAAGCGTTTATGCCATTATATGAAAAATACCGAGATGATGACACAAGCCCGGCAAAAGAAAGTATTGAAAGTAAGCGCTAAATAATCGACCGGATAGCAATGAATCGGATTTTATGAGATACTTCAGATACCTGGAGTAATTCACTTCATATCCGGCTTCTGGATTTACAAAGGTTGCGATTTCAGTTCATATCTACCGTTGCTTTTGTTGTACCTGATTACTCCAATGTCTAACTTCTTAACTTTACAGGAGATGAATCAAATGAGTACAACTTCAATCTCACAGGATCACTGGTTAGAACTGATCAGCCAGTGTAGATCCAGCGGACTTACGGATCGTCAGTGGTGTATTCAGAACGGGATCCCTACCAGCACGTTTTATTACCACGTAAAGGCTTTGCGAAAGAAAGCCTGTGAGATCCCGGAAACTTCTGTTGCTGCCACACAGAAACAGGAGGTGGTCCAGATCCCGCTTTGGGAAACAGAATCACATCCGGATACCGTTCCGGTTTCTTCACCCTCGGTCTGCATCGAAATGCAGGGGATCCGTATCGAAATCCATGAACAGGCCGGGGCGGATGTGATCCGTAATACACTGCTTGCCCTGCGGCAGCTTTGTTAGGCGAACTGTCCGGTGTGGCAAAATTTTTCCTGGTGACAGGCTACACCGACATGCGCAAGAGCATCGACGGGTTAATGGCAATCGTCCGGGATACCTATGAATTGGATCCATACAGCAACTCCCTGTTCCTGTTCTGTGGAAGACGCTGTGACCGAATCAAGGCGCTTCATTTTGAAAAGGACGGATTCTGTCTCTATTATAAACGTTTGGATAACGGGCGGTTTCAATGGCCCAGGGATTCTTCCGAAGTAAGAAACCTTACCCGCCAGGAATACCGATGGTTACTGGAAGGGCTGTCGATTGATCAGCCTAAGGCGATCCGTCCTGCCAGGAAGAAGGATTTCTGATCTTTGTGCAAAAGGGAGAACTTTTTTCCTGCTCTTATAGGCTGATAAAAAAACTGCAGATGACTTATCCACATGATAATGGGACGGTTAAAAGCCCCGGTGGATAACGGGCTCTATTTCTCAATGGGGTGTCATTTATATGTGGAAACCATAAATTTTTTCCCGTATAAACACTTGTAAAATCCAACTGTTATCCACATTTACCTTTCGTCAAAATGACGGTGGCAGTACCGCAGGAAATTCGCTTTTTTGCTGAGTTTCCGGTATAATAGGAACCAGTAAAAAGAAAGGTGGTCCCTTCATGCCGCAGTCAGAAATGGAAGCGCTCCTGCAGCTTCAGAAAGAGACAATTGAATCCCTAAGGCAGCTTGTAGAGAGCCAGCGTCATACCATTGAGCAGATGTCCAAAAGCCATGAGGCGCAGACCGCACAGCTGAACCAGACGATTGCAAATCTTAATGAAACAGTCGAATATCTGAAGAAAAAGCTGTTCGCTTCATCCAGTGAAAAATCAAACAAGGATGTATTTCCAGGGCAGATGAATCTGTTCAATGAGGCAGAAGCCGCTGCGGATCCATCGTTTCCGGAACCAACTCTGGAAGAAGCTGTCCGTGGTTATAACCGCCAGGCAAGGAAAGCGAAGGCTACCAGGGAAGAGATCCTGGCAGGACTGCCGGTGATCGAAATCCCATGTACAGTGCCGGACGGGGACAGGAACTGCCCCTACTGCAATACTCCGATGGAAGCCATCGGGAAAAAGGTTGTCCGTGAGGAACTGCGGATCACCCCTGCAAAAGTGGAACGGATCCAGTATGTCCAGGAAGTCCTTGGCTGTCCGGAATGCAAGAAAGACGGCGCTTCCGTTATCGTTGGAGCTGAAACACCAAGCCCGCTGCTGAAGCACAGCCTTGCATCTCCGTCCACGGTTGCTTACGTGATGTATCAGAAATATGTGAACAGCATCCCTCTTTACCGCCAGGAGGCGGATTGGAAACAGCTGGGAGTAAAGCTCCCCAGGGCGACACTGGCTAACTGGGTCATCAAATGCGGCATGGATTATATGGAGCCGGTGTATGAACGGCTTCATCAGTATCTGCTGGAGAGAGACATTATCCATGCGGATGAAACACCCTGCCAGGTACTGAAGGAGGACGGGAAAACGGCACAGTCCAAGTCTTATATGTGGCTGTATGGATCCGGAAATGACGGGCTGCCGCCGATCCGCCTGTATGATTACCAGCCCAGCCGGGGCGGATATCATGCGGAAGAATTCCTGAAAGGTTTTTCCGGGTACCTTACCTGTGATGGCTTTGGCGGTTATAATAAGCTGAAGGATGTCATCCGCTGCGGCTGCCTTGCCCATATGAGACGGTACTGGTATGATGCGCTTCCCGGGAAATCGAAGCGATCCCCGGACAAGACCCCGGCAGAGATCGGTTTCGGTTACTGCAACCAGTTATTCGAACTGGAAAAGGAGTATGTGGATCTGGATGCCGATACCCGGAAAGCCAAACGTCTGGAGACGGAGCCTGCCATATGGGAGGCTTACTGGTCATGGCTTGAAACAGTGGACCCGGCTGGTGGCAGCCGCCTTGCAAAAGCGGTGACCTATGCGAAAAACCAGAAGCCCTATATGGAGAACTACCTTTTGGATGGGCGGTGCTCCATATCGAACAATATCGCAGAAAATATCGCCCGCCCCTATGCGGTAGGACGGAAAAATTTCCTGTTCCACGATACTGTCAAAGGTGCCCGGGCCAGCTCCATCATTTACAGTTTAGTAGAAACTGCAAAACTCAACAATCTGAACATCTACGCATATCTGGAGACCGTACTGCTCTATATGCCGGACTACAAAAATGAGCCCGAAGGTATAGAAGAGCTGATGCCTTGGTCTGACATGATACAGCGGAGCTGTCAGATCAAAAACAAACATTGAAGTTGGAGCAGTTTGCTTCAACTATAGTAGAACACTTAGCAAAAGTCTAGCCGGTTTATTATTTAGCGCTTACGTTATAATAGAAAGAGTTCTCCTATGAATAAGATTTTATCATAGAAGAACCCTTTCATCACATATTACTGAAAAAGTTTCACACTTCCTTTATAGTAATTCAAAATTTTATCTCCAAATGCACCGGATCGCTCTCGACCACATGCACCTCCAGGTGATGGAAGTAAGTAGAAATTGTGACAATGCAAGATGGCTTGGGATTTTGATGCTTGAATTAAAACAATGTTGTTGTCCCAAGCAAAAAGTCGATCAGGTTGCAATGATAAAATCCGTTGTTATCGTAAAAGTTATGGGCAATATCCATACGGATTACAATTTTCTTAAAGAAATCTCCTGTGAGTTTTAAGGATTGTAACTCAGTTTCTGTTTTCTGTTCCGTATCCATCTGATAAGCAGACTGAATATAGATGCGGCGGTCTCCATCGTTCACAACAAAGTCAATTTCACGCTGGATTCGCTCGTCATTTTTTCGTTCCGTGACCACGCCGACATCTACGGAATAACCGCGCTTCACCAACTCATTATAGATGATATTCTCCATGATATGTCCTGGATCATACTGTCTATAATTCAAACGGGCATTGCGAAGCCCCAGATCAGTGTAGTAATACTTATTGGGATAATTAAAATAAGTCTTTCCTTTCACATCATATCTTCTTGCTCTTTCTATTAAGAAGGCATCCATAGTGTGAGTGAGATAAGAGGAAACCAAATTATTGTTGACAGGTTCGTGCCGCATAGAAGTCAAAGCATTTGCAATGTTAGTCGGGTTTGTGAGAGAACCAATTTGTGATGCAATGAAATCGAGAATAGCGTTCAGAATATCTTCCCTTTCCAATTTGTTGCGCTCTACAATATCTTTCACATAGAGTTCTTCATATAAATTGGAGAGGTAGGCTTTTTTATCTTTTTCATCCTCCAAAGCAAGAATACGAGGCATTCCACCGTAAAGCATATATTGATCCAACGCAGTTTTCTTTTCGCCGCCAACATAGGCATAGAACTCGTCAAATGACAGCGGGTACACATGGATTTGTGTGGCTCTGCCGCGAAACTCTGTGGCGATGTCTTTGGAAAGCATTTTGGAGTTACTTCCTGTCACATAGACATCCAGGTTTTTATATGCCTTCAATTCGTTGAGCATATCATAGATGGTAACTACAATTCCGGCGTTTTCTTCATCCTTTACTTTAATCGTGAACTGGACCTCGTCTATAAACAAGTAGAACTTCTCGTCTTTCCTGGTGCTTACGATAGAATCCACATAGTCACAGAGAGTAATGGGATTGCGGTATTTATAGTTTCTTCGTTGGTCAAGTTCCAGACGGATAATTTGTTCTTCTTTTACCCCCTGAGAAAGAAGGTACTCATAAAACAGGTCAAAAAGAAGCACTGATTTTCCGCAGCGGCGGATTCCAGTGATAACCTTAATTTCACCATTCCACATATTGTGAATCAGACGATCCAAATAATAATCTCGCTTAATCATAATATCACCTCTAACTTTTGCCGTAAACGGCATAAGATATAGATAATTATAACATCTTTGTTTATCAAATCCAATAAGTCATCTCTAACTTTTGCCGTATATGGCATAAGTTTATTATACACGAACTTCAGAGAGAATATACATAAAGATTGCCCCATTTTAAGAGATACGATGCCAAACCGGTGTCCAGGAAATTGATCAATGACATTTTCAATCCATGTCGATTTGTAACTGTTCAGCACCCTCTATTCAAAGATAACATCTGGGTGGCCTGAAATTGCACTTCGAATTGCCTCATAGGCATTGTAGCCATGTTTGTGAGCTGTCCCAATATAGGACATGATTTTCAGATAATCCCTGGCTCCTTCTTCACTTCGGAAGCAGCCTGATACTTTCGTCTTAACTTTTATCATCCTTAAATCTCGTTCCGCCTGATTGTTATCAAACGGAACCATGAAGTTATGGATAAAAAGGCAGACTGAGGTCTTGTATGTCTCCAGACGTTCCACCAACGCAAGGATTTTTCCCTTTTTCTTCCGGCCACGTTTCTTTACCGTGGTTTCCGGAAGTGGATTTTCTTTTTTTGCCAGCTCGATAAGATTATCGTAGTTCTTATCAAACTTATGGAGATGATAATAACTGAGATCAGTTTTGCCTTTTATTATGGCTTTTTCTTTGACCTTCTTCATCTCCAGCAAGAGGTCAATAAAGGCAGGAGCCCATGTTTGCTCAGGGTGGTTTTCATGTATCCCGGTCAGCTCACGCAAAAGATGGGCGCAACAGACTGCATGCTCTGCATCCGGGTAGTTCCAGTACGACGCCCAGCAATCGTGTACAGCGATCCCTTGGAATTCCGGAAGGATGCCACACTCATCCATTCCCTGAGCACCTCGTTTTTTGTTGAGATGCAGCAAGGTATACAGGGCATTTGAGGCACTATGCACCCAATAAAGCTTACCCTCTGTCCTTGTTCCTGTCTCATCAAAATGGTTCAGTGCCGAATGGATCAGTTTTTCTTTGATCTTATCAACGGTATCGGTGACACGATCTGCACAGCGTTTTACCATGCTGGCAATGGTACCTGTAGAAATCGGGATACTAAATACTCCGGACAGGATCTCATGGGTTCGTTTGATGCTGACTGCGCCAACTGTATTCAAGGCCACAGCCAGTGCCTGGAGGTTTTCTCCGTACTGTACGGTTGCTTTTATCTCCGATGGAAACGCACCTTTACGTGTGTCACCATGCAGCATACAAACAGGGATTTCCAAAGACTGATGCTCTGTCACATTTACAGAGACAACGTCGTCAATCACATGCCTCTTTTCGGCAATACAGGCAGTACCTTTACACATATGATAATGCGGGCAGCCTTCACATGCAGCAGGCATATGCTGAATGATCTCATCGGGATCCACTATCACAGCAAGGTTGCTTCCCGGATGCCCTTTTTGACCACCGGCTTTTTTACCGGAAGGTTTACGCAGGCTCTTGGGAGCGGGTTTACTCAGTCCGTTGCTGGAAGGTGGCTTGGAACTGTTTTTGGAGTTCTTGTTTAATCGTTCCTGCTGCTGTTGGATGGTCTGGTTAAGTTGTGCAATAAGCTGTGCCTGCGCATCCACAGTAGCATTCAAAGATGCAACCATAGCTGTTAATTCTTCGATTTGATGCAGTAACTGCTCAACCAGTTCACTCTTCGCATTTGCCATTCAGACCACCTTCTTCCGTAATTATCTGATGCTTCTATTTTAACGGAAAAGGCTGGAAATTGCGAATCGCTCAAAACGGGTTTTCGTCAAAATGACTGTGGATAACCATAGAAAGTTCGTGGTAAAAGCAAGAAATCATATAGCTTTATCCTCTAAAAAAGCAGTTGTTTCAAACGATTGAGAGGCAAACAAAAACATTATCCACATTTACGGTTTCATGTATAAATATGAGCCTGAGTTGTCCACAAACATTGAAATTTCAAGGCAAAATAAAAAAATAATTTTCTCTGTTTTGACGAAAAAACGATGCGTTAAAAACAGGAGTCCTGAACAGTTACGTCGATTTTTAAATTTTATCAACTATAACCGTTAAATCAAATATATTACGCTTGAATTTCAATTATATCCGTGATATTATGATAACAATCTCAGAAAGGAGACTGGTTGTTATGATCAAACGTGAAACGTATATGAGCCGTATCCGTCCTTTCATCGGAAACGACCTGGTGAAAGTCCTGACCGGCATTAGGCGAAGCGGAAAATCAGTGATGCTGGATCTGATCAAGGAGGAACTGTGCGCCTCTGGTACAGACAGCAGTCAGTTTATATCCATTAACTTTGAGAATATGAGTAATGCTCATCTCTGTACCGCCACGGCGCTCCATGATGAGATCATCCGCCGAGCCTCGGAAATCCATGGCAAGGTCTATCTTTTTTTTGATGAAATACAAGAGGTGGACGCCTGGGAGAAATGTATCAATTCCTTTCGTGTTGAACTCGACTGTGATATCTATATTACCGGCTCCAATGCCAAACTGCTTTCCGGTGAGCTTGCGACCTATCTTGCCGGACGATATGTGGAATTTGTAATCTACCCGTTCTCCTTTGCAGAATTTACTGAGTTGTATCACACCGTATACCCGGAGACCGATACCCGTGAGTGCTTCAACAAATATCTGACCGCAGGAGGCATGCCTTACCTTTCCAATCTTCACTACGATGAAACGGCAAGCCGCCAGTATTTACGTGATCTGTTCAATTCCGTGGAGCTGAAAGATATCGTCAAACGCAACAGAATCCGGGATGTGGATCTTCTGGAACGTATTATCGCCTATGTGACCTCCAACATCGGCACCACCTTTTCCTCCACAGCCATATCCAAATATCTGAAAAGCGAGGGACGATCCGTATCACCGGAAACAGTACTGGGCTACATTAAGGCCTGCACTGACGCTTTCCTGTTCTACCAGGTAAAACGCCAGGACTTACAGGGTAAGAAGATACTCACCGTCAACGAGAAATACTATGTCGCTGATCACGGGATTCGGGAAGCGGTGTTCGGAGGAAACAAAAAAGATATCAATCTGGTCCTGGAGAATATCGTTTACATGGAACTTCTGCGCCGTGGCTATACCGTCACGGTCGGAAAAGTAGGCAGCAAAGAGATTGATTTCGTATGTGAAGATCATGGAAACAAGCTGTACGTTCAGGTTGCTTATCTTCTGGCTTCAGAGGACACCATTCAGCGTGAGTTTGGCGTCTATGACCATGTCCGTGACAACTTTCCCAAATATGTCATCACCCTGGACGAATTTGACATGAGCCGGGACGGAATCAAACATCGCAATATCCGGGACTTCCTGCTGGAAGATGAATGGAATTGAAAAAAACAACTCGATAACAGCAAAAAAAGAAAGAGACAATCCTGCGGAAATTCAGGTTTCTTTAACCTTGAATCTTTGCAGGATTGTCTCTTTTTCAAAAATATCTTTTATTGCACAAAAATCCATTCTTAATGATCCGGATATTTTTCCTTGTAATTCTTTCCCCAAACTTCCATAGCATTAATAATCGGCCGCATAGATTCGCCCAATTCGCTCAAGGCATATTCCACTCTTGGAGGCACTTCCGGATAAACCGTGCGGGTAATGATTCCATCCTGCTCCATGGAACGCAGACTGTCCGTCAGAACTTTTTGGCTGATCCCATCCAAATCTTTTCGAAGTTCATTGAAGCGCCATGGACGGGCAAGTAAATTTCGCATAATCAACAGCTTCCATTTGCTTCCAATCAACTGAACCGTTGTTGCAACTGGACAAGCTGGCATTTCTTCTTTCGTCAGCATATGTGACACCTCCGGAATTCCCAATAGTTTAAATATGAATGTTACATAAAAATTATAATGCCGCATTCCTATAAAATCAAGCATACCGTTTGAATTTCTGAAAAAATCTGGCAGCCATTCAGCCAGCTGAATGGTTCCTTCAAAAGTCACAATAAAGTAACTGGGTTATAAAAAAGTGCGTACTTGTAGAGCGAAAGAGAATCCATACAATAGAAAGCACAGAGGGCAAAACAGGTAACAGTTCAGCCAGTGAAACTGTCACAAAAACAGCACTCTGAATACTTATATGGAGGTCAAAACATTGGCACTTTCTAATTTATTTGGATGGAACAAAAAAATGGAGACCGCTCCTGCTGCTTCCTGTGGCTCTGCCTGCGGCGCCGGTGACAAATAAGTTGTTTTATTCCCATGAAATCCGTTCCCGGCGGAAACACTCTCGCCGGGGACATTTGAAAGGTTACTCGGACAAATCCGATTTTTATATAAGAGAGGTCAAACGAAATGAAACAATATTTTTCTTTTCAGTGGCACATCACAGACGAGTGTGATCAACGGTGCAAACATTGCTACATCTTTTCGGAGGATAACTGCAAAAAACTGGATTCTATGACCTGGAGGCAGATGCAGGATGCCTTTTATAACTGCCTGGATTTCTGGAAGCTGCTGGAATTGATGAAGCAGCACGATATTCCCTTTCTTCCAGCTGTTCCAGTGTAGTCAGCGGAGCCTTATCCGTAAAGTAATCCTTCCCCGCCGCCATGACCCGAAGCCCCAGCGCACAACGTTCGCTGGTCACAGCTGCTCCCGCTACCAGCTTTACCTCTGGATCCTTCAGAATTTCCTCCTCCGAAGCCGCCGGCTTCGCCTGCGGAAATACCTCGCAGAATTTCCGTACCTTTTCCGGATCCGGATCATACACCCACTTCCACCTCAGAATTATCGTGCATCACATTCTAGACTCGGCGCCATAGGTTTTTCCACCAAAACGTTCTTTCCAGCATTCATGGAATTGATTGCAATTTCCGCATGACAGGACGGCGGTGTACATATATGCACCAGGTCAATCTTCAACCCGGATGCCAACATTTTCTGATGATCATCAAACACTGCGGCCTCCTTCAAATTGTACCTTTTTTTTGCAGCTTCAGCTTATACAAAAAAATAAAGGCATAAATTTTTCTTGATTGGTTAAAATGACGTTGAAACAACTCCATTATACCAAACAGATGAAATTTATGCCTTATATTGGCTGAAATATTAAGTTTTCAAGATTTATTTTGTAGCTGAGGATTGTAGTTGAACAATCCTTGACGGCATCAAACTCTTACCATCCCATCCACGCTCAGCACCACGCCAGTAATATAAGATGCTTCCTCCGAAGCCAGGAACACAAACGCGTTTGCAATATCTTCCGGCTGTCCCAGACGGCGAAGGGGAATCTGCTGAATGATAGGCTCTATCACTTCCTTCGGTACCGCCTTCATCATATCCGTCTCCGTAACACCCGGCGCTACCGCATTGACACGGATACCTTTCGGACCAAGTTCACGGGCGAGAGAAACCGTCAGTCCATTGACTGCAAATTTTGAAGCAGGATAAGCAACACCGCTTGGCTGTCCATAGATACTTACCATAGATGACGTAGAGAGGATAACTCCCTCGCCGCGTGCAGCCATAAATTCACTTGCCACACGTGTGGCATTGAACACACCTTTGACATTCAGATCCATAACCTTATCGAAAAGCTCCTCCGTATATTCTGCAAAAGGTGTACTCTCCGATATTCCTGCGTTATTCACCAGAATATCTACACGGCCATATTTCTCGACCACTTTCTTAAATGCATCCCTTACGGAATCCAGACTTGCCAGATTCGGGCTGATCCCTTCCACGACCCCTTCCGGATGTTTCTCTCTCAGACGCTCAACGCCCCGATCCACAGTTTCCCGAGAACTCGCCGTGATAATAACAGTGGCGCCTTCTTTCAAAAATTTATCAGCAGTAGCAAAACCAATACCGCGGCTTCCGCCGGTAATAACAGCAACTTTATTCTTTAACCTCATCGCACGTTCCTCCTTTTTTTCTTCTACTTAAAGGATACCCTGTTTTTTTAAATTTTTCTGTGATGAGGTCACCCTTTACGGAAAACTTCTCAAAAATAAAATAATTCTTCAAACTTTTTATCCAAGGCGATGCACAGGATCAGCGCCAGCTTTGCCGTGGGATTGAACTGCCCGGTTTCAATGGAACTGATCGTATTTCTGGACACGCCGACCATCTCCGCCAGCTGCGCCTGGGAAAGCTTTTTCTCCGTCCGCACCTCTTTTAAATGATTTTTCAGTACTAATTCTTCGTTCATTGTTTCCTCCATCGGACGCACCTGCTGCGTCTGCAAGGCAGATTTGGAAGTTCACTTCCAAACTTCTACCCCATGATCTCCACAAGATAATTCAGCAGAGCGAAGAGAGAAGCCAGCCCTCCGGCAACTGTGATAACCAGATAAGATTTTCTTCCCGTAAATTTATATTTCGGGTAAGCCTCCGCCGCAAGAAATGCCCAGAACATTGCCAGCGGTGCATGATTGGAATGTCCGGTACAGAAATTGATCAGCATAATAGCTATAAAAACAATGCAGAACGCTACCATCCCCAATTTTCGTCCTCTGTTTTCCGCATTCAACATACCTTCATCCTGTTTTTCCTTCCTGCTTTTCTCCAGAATCTCTTCTCTGTTCATATAGATACCTCCTCGTATAATAAGTTTGTAAGCAAGAAAAACAGCTTACAGACTTATTCTTTTTTGGTATAGATGGTAAGGACTTCTAAGAGGTACTCCCCTCATCCTGATTCCCATCTATACAGTTGATAGTTACATTTCCATATAGGTAGATCCTGTGGTATGATATCAGGCAGAGTCTGATGTCCGAAGGCACTGCTCAACCTCCTTTCAGCCGGCTTTGTCCGCGACTGCTTCGAAAGCATTCAGCCTGGCTCATACGGCACATTCCGCTGACACAGAAGTTTCATCCCCAGCCGTTAGCCCCAGCAAGAATGGCTGACTGGGTGCATGCTCATTACGCGAGGGTTCGGTCACCGTATGCAGCGCAGGATAAACCTTTTGCTTCAGACTTCACAAATCCTTATCGGAATGGAGGTGATATCATGGTAAAGATCAACTATATGTCCACCTTGTTTGTTGGTATTGATGTAAGCTCAAAAACCAATTCTGTCTACGCCATGGACTTTGAGGAAAACAAATATCTCTCAACATCCTTTGGCAATAATCAGCCGGGGGCTGATGAGCTTGTAAATAGGATCGCCGCATGTATGCAGAAGCACAAAAATCTGGATACGCTTCTTATCGTCCTGGAATCTACTTCTGTGTACAGCGTCCATATTTCAAACTTCCTGGCTTCCAGCGAGGTCCTCATGCCCTACAAGCCTTACGTCTTCTGTGTAAACCCAAAGACCACTGCGAACTACCGCAAGTCCTATATCGGAATGGAAAAAACCGATCCCACAGATGCCTATCTCATTGCGGACTTTGGAAGGGTAGGCCGTACCAAAAAGCTGGAACCATGGCGCGGCGGGCAGTTTATTGCCCTGAAACGTCTGACAAGGCACCGTATGCACCTTTCTGAGTGCATCACCAGAGAGAAGACCTACATGGTCTCGAATCTTTATCTGAAGTTCAGCGAGCTTCAGCTCCTGGAAGGGGATGACAAGCCCTTTGGCAATCTCTATGGGGCCACTTCCTCAGCCGTCCTGACGGAATTCCTGTCTCCGCAGGAAATCATCGATATGCCGGAAGAGGATCTGCTTGCCTTCCTTGCACAAAAGAGCAGGAACCGCATCTCTGACCTATCCAAAACTTCCGAGCTTTTGCGGAAGGCGGCCAGAGATTCCTACCGCTTGGACAAGTGCATGTACGAACCACTGAACATCTCACTGGCAAGCTCGTTTAACTGCATCCAGGCCTATCAGAAAGAAATCAGGCTGATCGAGCAGGCGATTGACAAATGCATCAAGGGAATGAACACAAACGCCCTGATCATCCTTCAATCCATACCCGGAATCGGTCCGGTATGGGCATCCGGGATCCTGTCAGAAATCGGCGATATCACAGCGTTTCATTCGTCCGATGCTCTTGCCAAATATGCCGGCCTTTACTGGCCTAAAGGGGATTCCGGGGATTTCATTTCTGAGGATAACCAAATGTCGAAAGCCGGGAATCCCTATCTTCGCTACTATCTTGGCGAAGCGGCAAACAGCGTCAGGAAGCACATCCCTGAATATGCTGACTTCTATGCCAGAAAATATGCTGAGGTATCCAAACATCAGCACAAAAGAGCACTCGCGCTTACATCTCGTAAATTCGTACGACTCGTTTTTGGATTGCTGGCCAAAAACCAACTGTACACCGGCGAAAAGCTGGACGCCGAATATAATATTGAACCGAACTGACATTCGGTTTTTTGAAATACATACCGAAGGTCTATTAAAGTTACCCTTTTTTCTGAAAAACACATCAAAATCATCTTCAAAAAGTTCTTGACATATCACCAGAATGCTATCATGCCAAGTTTTCTTTGCACCCTTATTATATCATGCCAAGTTTTCTTGTCAATTGTTTTTGCAAAGTTTTCTTTGCAAAACAAAAAAGCAGCAGCGAAGCTATCAACAACTCCGCTGCTGCAGGATCACTGTAACGGTTCATTTAGCTGAACGGTTACGGATTATATTCTCATTTTTCCTTCCGCTTCAATTTGGATAAATAAATGATAAACCAGGTTACCAGTACGACACCTTTCAGGAAACTTGAAATACTGATACTCCACCAGATACCATTCAGCCCCAGCGCTGTGCCGGACAGGATCAGCGCCATCGGAATCCGTGCCGATGTGAGCACAACGCTTTCCACTGCGGGCGGAATCGTCTTTCCAAGACCGGAAAACGCGCCGGTAGTCATAATTTCCATACAAAGGAAAATTTCAGACATTCCGAGAATCTGCAGGTATTCCACACCCATAGGGACAAGTTCTTGTTCCGGAATAAAAATCCGGAAAATATACTGGGGCAGGAAAAGCAGGATCGCCGTACAGAAAATTCCCCATACAATGGTGATCACAGATGCCACCCGGTATCCTTTCCGTACACGCCTCATATTCCCGGCTCCATAATTCTGTCCGATAAAAGAGTTCACCGCCGCCGAAAAACCATCCGCCGCCATCCAGGAAATGGATTCGATCTGATTCCCCACCTTCTGAACCGCAACCGCCGCGTCTCCCCATTCCGCAATAATCCTTGCTATGATCATGGAAATAAACGTAAAGATCATACTCTGAAGTGACATCGGAACTCCGATCCGCACAATCGTTGCCATATGTTTGCGATCCGGTTTCTGCAGAAGATGAATCTTATCAAAAACCATACGATCCTTCCTCACAGAAAAAGCCAGCGTAAAGGTAACTATTGCCTGTGCCAGAATGGTCGCGAGGGCAGCGCCGGCAACGCCCATTTCCGGAAAAGGTCCCATTCCGAAGATCAGAACCGGATCCAACAGGAAATTGACACCCAGTCCCATACAAGTCGCCAGAAACGGCGTCTGGCTGTTTCCCATGGCGGTGATAATTCCTGTCATAATGGTGTTGATAAAATTGAAAACAACCAGACCACTGGTGATCATAAGATAAATTTCCGCCTGCCCGATTACTTCAGGGCTGTTGAGATTAAAGAATCCGATCAAAGGCCCATGCAGCAGAACCGCAAGGATGCCAAATAATACACCGGTAAAAATTCCCAGCTGCAGAGCGCTCCGCGCATATGCCGCGGCATCCTCGTAATCCCCTGCGCCCAGGGAATGCGCGACCTTGATCTGCCCTCCGACTTTCGACAGGGACGCAATCCCGTTGGAGAGCCAAAGATACATTCCCGCAGCGCCGACGGCGGCAACCGCATTGCTTCCCACTCTTCCGATCCAGATCATATCGACCATATTGTAAGCCATCTGAACCAGGGAAGCCCCTACCACCTGCAGCGCAAGCTTCGTCAGGGACGGAAAAATCGGTCCGTCCAATAATTGAATTGTCTTTTTCATTTCCCTCTTCCCTTAACTGAGCGTTCCCTGCAGCCAGATCTGCCCTTTAAAACGCCTTCCAACCTCCGGCTCACCAAGAAGGTCTTTGGCATTGATGCAGATATCCAGGGGAACGTCATTGCACAAAATACTCATCTGCCACAGCTGTTCTCCCGTAAAAGAATTTACTGTCTTGCTGACATCCGTGATCTCTCCCAGAATACTGTACTGGTCACATTCCAGCCCATAGGGCATGAAATAATTGTCCACGATAGACAGAACATCCTCATTGACAATCCTCCGGGAGATCATCGCATATGTATCGATATCTTCCATCGTCAGGCTCTCGATCGCGTCCTCGTCACCGTTTCTGGCCGCTGCCAGCAGAGAACTTTTCTGCTGCCAGGATGCTTTTGCCTCGGCAGCCTTTGCCGGGTCCTTTCTGACCGGCAGAAGGATCATTCCTTCTCTTGCCAGCCCGGAAAGCATCAGAGGCGGCTGTTCCTTCCAGTCCCTCATCTCTTTTCGGGAATTCAGGTAATCCGCCGTATTGATCAGATAGAAAATCAGTGTGATCCCAAGTCTCAAATCATCGCAGCCGCCGACATAAGACTCCCTCGCAATATGGCGTTCGATGGAAACCTCCTCATACGTGGTGATCTGTCCGCCGGTAAAATACGGATGATAATATTCCATCTGAAACTCACCATTTTCATCGTATTCCCCGCAGACAGTGATTCCACAGTCATATCCATACTCTCTGGAAAATTCCACAAAAGAGCTGTGTTTTTCATTTTCCGCTATCTTTTTGGTGTCGTAATTTTCCAGGACATCCCTGATGATCCGCTCCAGATCTTTTCTGTTTTCCAGCCCGGAAAATCCCACTGCTTTCATAAATGCATGCATGAAAAACACCTCCTCTTTCTTTATTTCTTCGGGATCAGTTTCTCTTTTCCGCCCATGTACATACGCAGCGGTTCCGGAATATTTACGGTTCCGTCTGCATTCAGGTTGTTCTCCAGAAATGCGATCAGCATACGCGGCGGAGCAACTACCGTATTATTCAGTGTATGCGCCAGGTACTTTCCATTTTCCCCGTTGACACGGATCTTCAGTCTTCTCGCCTGCGCGTCTCCCAGGTTGGAGCAGCTTCCCACTTCAAAATATTTTTTCTGACGCGGAGACCATGCTTCCACATCCACAGACTTCACTTTCAGGTCTGCCAGATCTCCGGAACAGCATTCCAGCGTACGAACCGGGATATCCAGAGAGCGGAACAGATCCACAGTATTTTTCCACAGTTTCTCATACCACATCATGCTGTCTTCCGGTTTACATACAACAACCATTTCCTGTTTTTCAAACTGATGGATACGGTACACACCTCTCTCCTCGATACCA
>USFD01000060.1 GCA_900553885.1 uncultured Ruminococcus sp. | reverse complement strand
ATACGTCCAAATCCATTAATCGCTACTTTTACTGCCATGATTAATTCCTCCTAAAAGTTTATAAAAATTCTTTGGCTGAAGTACAGCCAGGCAATGAACCCCTCACAAATGCACGCACGTATTGCTTAAGATTCATCAACTAGAATAATTGTACTAAAACGGAAACAAAAATTCAAGTGCTAAATGTATTTTTAGCTAAACTTGTCTGAAAATGGGTTTTCTGTTCCTGTATTCCGCATAGTATCGGAAACCGCAGTTTCTGAGGATATCGCCTGCTTTTTCAAAATCAAACGCTACATGCTCCGGCTTGTGGGCGTCTGCCCCTACCGTAATAATCTCGCCCCCCAGTTCCCGGTATCTGCGGATCACATCCGGATGCGGATTACAGAATCCCAGCCCGTATTTAAAGCCGCCCATATTCATCTCAATCCCCTTCCCCATATTGATCAATTTCTTCAGAATTTCATCAATTTCATCCGAAAATACCTGATAGGAATACTCCAGGGCCTGATTCCGTCCATAACGCACAACATAGTCAAGGTGCCCCAGGACATCAAAATCTTTTACCTGATCCAGATTCTCCAGTGTAGCCTGAAATGCCTCCCTGTATACCTCTTTGTCACTTCGGCCTTCAAAAATAACACCGTCATAAGGATCCATTCCATGGATAAGATGAAGCGAGCCGATCACAAAATCAAAGGGATACTTTTCTGTCATTCTCCTGTACCGTTCCCCCAGGTGAGGCTGAAGTCCCAGTTCTACCCCGATACGGAGGTCCAGTCTGTCTGCATATTCTTTTTTGATTCCGCGAAGAACCTGAAAATACTGATCCAGGTCAAACAGGAAGGGATTTGTTCCAGTCACGCTGTCCGCCGGATAATCTTCGTCAATATGATCCGTAATACAGACCGCTTCCATGCCACGCTCCAGAGCAGCATCCAGCATCGCCCGCACCGGCGCGTCGCTGTCTCCAGAAAACTCTGTGTGCATATGAAAATCTGCCCGTACCCCCATATCTGCCGGTTTCATAATATGGTTCCGCCTCCCATCACGTATTCTCCGTCATAGAGTACCAGAGCCTGTCCCGGTGCAACGGCTCTAAGCGGTTCCTCAAAATGACAGGTAATTTCATCCTCGCCGGTTCTTTCCGCTGTGCACCAGGCGCCTCTGTGATTGTACCTTACTTTGGCGAAAGCCCGCACCGGTGATGTGATATCCTCCACAGCCATGAAATTCAGTCTGTCAGCCCGCACAGTATGAGTCAGCGACTCTTCCAGTGTACCGACCACTACTTCATTCGTCTGCGGCCGTATTTCCACCACAAAGGCAGGATATCCCAGGGCAAGGCCCAGCCCTTTTCTCTGGCCTACTGTATAATGAATAATCCCTTTATGGCGTCCGAGGATCTTTCCGTCCGGTGTAACGAAGTTTCCTTCTTCCGCCCTTTTCCCGGTCTCTTTTTCAAGAAATGCAGCATAATCTCCGTCAGGCACAAAACAGATATCCTGGCTGTCTGGTTTATCCGCAACCTTAAGACCGATCTCTCCGGCAATCGCACGGATCTCTTCCTTTGAATAATCCCCTACGGGCATAAGTGTATGACTGAGCTGCTCCTGGGTAAGATTATAAAGAGCATAGGTCTGATCCTTTGTCAGAGTGGACGAACGCCGCAGCGTATAACGGCCGTTTTTCAGTTTTTCAATCCGGGCGTAATGGCCGGTAGCCAGATAGTCCGCACCGATAGACAGACTTTTTCTCAGCAGAGCCTCCCATTTTACATATCGGTTACAGGCTATGCAGGGATTGGGAGTATGCCCGCTGTAATACTCGCCGGCGAAATAATCAATCACATTCTTCTGAAACTCTTCCCGGAAATTCATTACATAAAAAGGGATGTCAAGAGCAGCTGCAACTCTTCTGGCATCTTCCACTGCGCTCAGTCCGCAGCAGCCGCCGTTCTCTTCCACGGAACAGGCGTCTTCTTCCTGCCAGATCTGCATGGTAACGCCGGTAACGTCATACCCCTGCTTTTTCAAAAGATAGGCCGCAACGGAGGAATCCACTCCTCCGGACATTCCTATGACCACTCTGCTCATTAGTATTCCTCTTCTTCCTCATCCTCATGTATGTCAGACTTCGGTTTTGAAAGTCCTTCGATCTTTATGTCGTTTTTCTCTGCATAATCCCAGAGTGCTGCGTGAATTGCCTCCTCTGCCAGGAGAGAACAGTGAACCTTTACCGGCGGAAGGCCGTCCAGAGCCTCCATAACCGCTTTATTTGTCACCTGCATTGCCTCCTGAATATTTTTCCCTTTTACCAGTTCTGTAGCCATGCTGCTGGTGGCAACCGCCGCGCCGCAGCCAAATGTCTTGAATTTTACATCCCGGATAATCTGATTTTCATCAATATCAAGGTAAATGCGCATAATATCGCCGCACTTTGCATTTCCTACCGTACCTACTCCGCTGGCATTTTCAATTTCACCTACATTCCTCGGATGCTGAAAGTGATCCATTACTTTTTCTGTATACATATTGCTCTGTTCCTCCTTTTTTTACTGATTTTCTTTCTGTTTTTTTACAAAATCTTCATAAAGCGGTGACATACTGCGCAGCTGAGCTACGATTTCCTTTAAGCAGTCCACCACATAATCCACATCTTCTTTTGTCGTATCCGCTCCCAGAGTCATGCGCAGAGAACCATGGGCGATTTCATGAGGAAGTCCGATGGCAAGCAGCACGTGGGACGGATCCAGCGACCCTGAGGTACATGCAGAACCACTTGACGCGCAGATGCCTTTCATGTCCAGCATAATGAGAAGGGACTCTCCCTCAATAAACTGGAAACTGAAATTTACATTGTTGGGCAGTCTCTTTTTTCTGTCTCCGTTCAGTCTGCAGTATGGAATTTCCTGCTCGATACGGCTGATCAGATAATCCCTGAGCTCCGTTTCTTTTGCCGCCCGCTCATTCATGGTGCGAAAAGCCAGTTCCACTGCTTTTCCAAGGCCTACAATTCCCGGAACATTTTCTGTGCCGGCGCGGCGTTTTCTCTCCTGGGCTCCGCCGTGAATAAAGGAACGGATCTTCACCCCTTTCCTGATGTAAAGGAACCCGATTCCTTTCGGGCCGTTCAGCTTATGCCCGCTGGCACTTAACATGTCGATCCCGCAGTCATCCACCTGAATAGGGATCTGGCCAAAGGCCTGAACCGCATCTGTGTGGAAGAGCACTCCCTTTTTCCGGGTGATCGCTCCGATCTCACGGATCGGCTGAATCGTACCGATCTCATTATTCGCAAACATAATAGATACAAGTATGGTATCCGGACGGATTGCCGCTTCCACATCTGCCGGATTCACCAGACCGTTCTCGTCTACATCCAGATAGGTCACCTCGTATCCTCTTTTTTCCAGATACTGGCAGGTATGAAGAACTGCATGGTGTTCGATTTTACTTGTTATAATATGTTTTCCTTTTCCTTCATAGGCCTCTGCCGCTGCTGTAAGGGCCCAGTTGTCGGACTCTGTGCCGCCTGCAGTAAAGTAAATTTCATTCGCCTTTGCGCCGAGAGCGTCCGCAATCCTCTCTCTTTGTTTTGTAATAACTTCTTTATTTGCCGCCGCAAACCCGTACACACTGGACGGATTGCCGAAATGCTCCGTAAAGTAGGGGAGCATGGCCTCTACTACCTCCGGCGCTGTTTTTGTTGTAGCTGCATTATCCAGATATATCAGTTTTTCCACTTTTTTTACCTCCTGTATTTTCTCCGCCGCAGAACTTTGAGCACAGCCGTTCTAATTCCTGCACCCTTCCCGGTTCTCCCTGTTTCTTTCACAGTTTTTCTTCCGGCTTTCTTCCACAAGCTGGCTTAACATAATTTCATCCACTGTATGGTTGATACTTTCATTGATCCGCTTCCAGACATATTTTGTCACACAGCTGTCGGCCGCCTTGCAGCCGCCTTCCGGATCCAGGCCTGCACATTCCACCGGTTCCAGACTTCCTTCCAGAGCGCGCAGCACGTCTCCCACTGATATTTCATCTGCCGGTTTTGCCAGAATATAGCCTCCTGCGGCACCCCGGATACTTTTTACCAGCCCGGCCTTTTTCAGCATGGACATAAGCTGCTCCAGATATCTTTCCGAAAGTTCCTGCCGGGACGAAATACTCGTGATTGAAACCGGGGTATCCTCACTGTACTGCGCAAGATCAATCAGGGCACGAAGCCCGTATCTTCCTTTTGTTGACAGTTTCAATCTATCACCCTCTTTAAATTGCCGCTTTATTCCTAGCATTTTACTAGGATTTTCTTCTGTAGGATATCATCCTCCACCTGTTCTGTCAAGGAAGAATCCAACATATCTTTATAAAATCTGTCATATCTTTATAAAAAGTTCTGCCGGAGGATCCGTTTCATGCCCTCAAAACACACTTTGATCCGGGGTGCTTTTATTCTGACCATTGCAGGATTTATCAGCCGTTTTATGGGATTTTTTTTCCGGATTTTCTTAAGCCATGCTTTTGGTGAAGAAAACGTAGGACTCTATCAGCTTATTTTTCCCGTATACGCCCTCTGTCATTCGATAAGCACTGCCGGAATTGAAACTGCTCTTTCCCGTACCGTAGCCCGGAAGGTATCTCTCAACCGCCGTCAGGAAGCAAAATCCACTCTTTTTGCGGCCCTGCTTTTTACAGTCTCTCTGTCACTGCTGGAAATTATTCTGATCCAGCAGAATGCATCCTTTATCGCCGGCTATTTTCTTGGCGACAGCCGCTGCACCGAAATGTTGCTTATCATTTCCTATGCACTTCCCTGCGCTGCCGTCCACTGCTGTATCTGCGGCTATTCCTTCGGGCTGCAGAAGACCGAAGTTCCGGCTGCTTCTCAGCTGCTGGAGCAGTCAGCCCGCATTGCCTTTGTGATGGTTGCCTTTTTCCTGATCCGAAAAAGCGGCAGTACCCCCTCCATCAGTATCGCCGCTGCAGGAATTGTTGCCGGAGAATTTTTCTCTCTTCTCTACTCCTGGCGTATTTTATCAAAAGCGCTTTGCCGTCCTGCCGGCCTTTCTGTCTCAGCGCTGAAAAAACCTGCTGCTGAACTTCTCCGCCTGTCTCTGCCCCTGACAGCCAACCGGGCCGCAGTCACTCTGCTGCAGAGTGTAGAAGCCGCCTCCATCCCGGCCGCTCTTAAACTTTACGGTCTGAGCACCGCAGACGCCCTGAGCACCTACGGGGTGCTGACCGGCATGGCGCTGCCCTGTATCCTCTTTCCGTCCGCTGTAACCAGCTCGGTCGGAACAGTTCTCATGCCTGCCGTCACGAAAACCCAGGCAGATGGAAATACTTCAGGCACTGTAAATCTTGTCAGAAAAGCAGCCGGCAGTTGTTTTTTCCTTGGCATAGCCTGCTGTCTTTTCTTTCTGATAGCCGGTCCTTTCCTTGGGGAACTGCTGTTTCACAGTCCTGCCGCCGGGAAATTTATTCTGACACTGGCCTGGATCTGTCCGTTCCTCTACACCAACACAGCCCTCACCAGTTCCATAAACGGGCTGGGAAAAACCGGTCTGACATTTCTGATCAATATGCTGAGTCTGAGCATACGGATTGTCAGTGTATTTCTGATCATTCCCCGGTACGGAATTATCGGATATCTGTGGGGCCTGCTTGCAAGTCAGGGAACGGTAACCATACTTGCACTCTGCATCCTCTGTAAAAACGGGAAAAAGAACTGAACGATTTTCCGAAAAAGTATTTGCAGCTTTCCCGGAAAAAATATACCTTTTTACAATGTGGAAAGAAACGCACGAACAAGCAGCGGATTTACATATATTTCAAGAATAAGTCCTGCCGCCATCATAAAAGAAATGAAAATAGTTTTCTGCCGGTTCCAATGACTGTCCGGATAGCTGTAAGCATACCAGATAAGAACCAGATAAGCCGGAATATAAAATAAAAACTGAGGAAGCATTCCCGTAATACACAGAATGCTTCCTTTTATTCCCATATCTGCAACTGCCAGGGAAAACAGAATTCCGCCGGATATGCCCGTCCAGGCAAGAAACAGAACAGCTGCTGCCTTTCTCGCTTTTGTAAGAGCCAGGCCGGACAGTACGAGAAAAGGAAACACTCTGACCCGAATCAGATACCACAGATATTCTCCCGCTACTATGTCAACAGACTGATACTGCTCCAGAAAGTATGTACTGAATATGCCTGGTTGCGCCATATATTTTACAGCGAAAAAATTAACATATAATACTCCAAACAAAAATCCCGGCATAAAGAAGGCCAACAGCTGCTTTCTCGTATGAAATATCTTCATGGAAACGCCTCCTGAAACAATATTCTGACATGGTTTCTTCCCTGACAGATATTTCATTATATGCCGGACAGACTGATTTATTCGTTTCCGCCGTACTTTGCGTCATAGGCAAGGAGGGATGAAACCGTTTTTGCATCCTCGATCTCGCCTGAGAAAATCTTTTCTTTCAGTTCCTTAAGAGAATATGCCTTCAGATCAATAAACTCGTCCTCATCCAGATGCTGCTTTGACGGAATCAGATTTCTGGCCACAAATACCTGTATTTTCTCGTTACAGAACGCGACCGTAGTCCTGAGATTGATCAGCCAATCCAGATTATCACATCGATATCCGGTCTCTTCCTCCAGTTCTCTTGCCGCGCAGGCGATTCCCGGCTCATCAGCCGCGTCCAGGGCTCCGGCCGGAATTTCCAGAGTATATCTCTCCAGTGCATTTCTATACTGTCTTACCATAAGGATTTTCCCGTCATCACATACCGGAACAACCGCCGCAGCACCTTTGTGACTGATAAAATCCCAGACCACCGTATGGTCGCCATTGATTTCCATAGTATCCTGATAAAAATCCAGAATGACTCCCTTAAATTTCAGATCCCGCTTCAGCCGCCTGATTTTTTCGCTCATCTTCTCTTCCTCCTTACTCTATAATCCTGATTTTCCCTTCTGCCGTAAAAGAAAGCCCTCGTCTCTCGACAAGGGCTGCATCTTTTCTCAGCTGTTATGATTTTAAATTACTTCGCATAGTCAATTGCCCGTGATTCACGGATCACATTGACTTTAATCTGTCCGGGATATTCCAGTTCAAACTCAATCTGTTTTGCAATATCCCTGGCCATAAGCACCATATCATCATCAGATACCTGCTCCGGAACTACCATAACACGAATCTCTCTTCCTGCCTGAACGGCAAACGACTTCTCCACACCCTTGAACTGGTTGGTGATGTCTTCTAACTGTTTCAATCTGTTTGTATATGTTTCGATGGTTTCTCTTCTTGCTCCCGGTCTTGCCGCGGAAATCGTATCCGCAGCCTGTACAACACAGGCGATCAGAGTCTGAGGTTCCACATCTCCGTGATGTGCTTCCACAGCATTAATAACCGTCGGGGATTCTTTGTACTTTCTGCACAGATCCACGCCGATCTGAATATGTGAGCCTTCTACATCATGATCTATGGATTTTCCGATATCATGCAGAAGTCCGGCACGTTTTGCCATGCGGACATCCACACCGATCTCACCTGCCAGAAGTCCGGAAAGCTGTGCCACCTCGATGGAATGTTTCAGTGCATTCTGCCCGTAACTCGTTCTGAACTTCATACGTCCCAGAAGACGGATCAGCTCCGGATGGATACCCGGCACACCAACTTCAAGGGCAGCCGCCTCTCCTTCTTCCCTGATCATCGCATCGACTTCCTTCTGAGCCTTTTCCACCATCTCTTCAATTCTTGCAGGATGGATTCTTCCATCCACAATCAGCCTTTCGAGGGCTATTCTGGCCACTTCCCGGCGGATCGGATCAAATCCTGACAAAACAACCGCTTCCGGTGTATCATCTATAATCAGTTCCACACCGGTAAGAGTCTCAAGGGTCCGGATATTTCTTCCTTCACGTCCGATAATGCGTCCTTTCATTTCATCACTGGGAAGCTGAACAACCGAAATCGTTGTCTCAGCCACATGATCAGCAGCACATCTCTGAATCGCGTTGACAACATACTCTTTCGCTTTCTTGTCTGCTTCTTCTTTCGCCTGTGCCTCCAGTTCTCTGACCATCTTGGCAGTGTCATGCTTGACATCTTCTTCAACAGTTTTCAACAGATATTCTTTTGCCTGTTCGGAGGTAAGTCCTGAGATTCGTTCCAGTTCCTGTACCCGTTTCTGACTCAGCTCTTCTACCTTGACTTCCCGCTGACGCAGCTGCTCTTCCTTCGACGTAAGTTTTGATTCGCGATGTTCAAGAGCATCCGACCGCTTATCCACTGCTTCTTCCTTTGCCAGCACACGCTTTTCATAGCGCTGCAGCTCCGCTCTTCTCTCTTTGGTCTCCTTCTCAAGATCATTTTTGGTCTTGATGGATTCCTCCTTCACTTCCAAGAGCGCTTCCTTTTTCGTTGTCTCTGCAGTTTTCACGGCATCGTCGATTATTTCTCTGGCTCTTGTCTCAGCATTCCCAATCTTACTTTCCGCATTCTTCTTCAGATTGGAGACAGTCACTAAATGAGAAATAATACCAGCTATCAACGCGAGGGCCACGGCAATTACTATACATAAGCCTAAACTCATTGCACAGGAGCACCTCCTTATTCAGTTTTCATTGTACATTTTATCAAAATACAACAGTTAAATTTTATACTGTTTTCACAACAATGTCAAGCATCCTCCGCAGGATTTTGTATTACTTGACGGATTATCTCATATCGGAACCCCTTACGGGCAAGATATCCGTATATTTTCTGCAATGCGGCCCTGTCAGCAGTATCCGGATCAAATCGCTTTTTCCTCAGAATCTTCTTCACTGCCTCCAGTTCTTCCTCTTCTGTATAGCAGTTGGAAAAAGCCTGGGAAATATCTGTTCCCGCCACGCCTTTCTTTTTCAGAAGAGCTTCTATTTCCCGGCGGCTTTTCGAATCTCTCCGGCTGAGGATAAAATTTTCCGCATATCTGATATCATCCAGGTATCCGAACGAACGGACATAGGCAATTGCCTTTTCCGTTATCTCCTCCGGATATTCTCCCTGCCGGAGCTTTTCCCGCAGTCCCGCCTCTGTCCTGTCCATATCCTCCAGCAGATGCATGGCGCGTAGTCTGGCCCGCCTGTACAGGATCTCTGTATAGATCATTTCCAATGTATCAGAAGACAGGGACCCGCCTTCCCGGATATTCAGTTTCTTCATCTCGCCTTTATATAGGATAAAGGCGGATTCTCCGTCCAGATAGATCCGGTATCTGGTTTTTCCGCAGGGTTCAACTTGTGTAACTGTCATTTGGTCTTACCGGCCTTCAGTTTCAGATCACCGTTCTGTTCATCTTTTTTCTCTGCATTCTCCCCGTCTGTATCCTCTGCTCCGGCGGCATCACCAAGATGATAGTAAGCCCTGACCTTTTTATCCAGTTCTTCCATCACTTCAGGATGGGTTTCCAGATAGTTTTTCGCATTTTCTCTTCCCTGGCCGATCTTTTCTCCTTCATAAGCATACCAGGCCCCGCTTTTTTTCACAACGTCAATACCGGCGGCAAGATCCAGGATATCGCCCGTCCGGGAAATTCCTTTTCCGAACATAATATCAAACTCTGCCTCCTTAAATGGAGGAGCAATCTTATTTTTCACAATTTTAATACGGGTGCGGTTTCCTACCACTTCGCCCCCCTGTTTCAGCGTCTCAATCCTTCTCACATCCATACGGACGGAAGCGTAGAATTTAAGCGCTCTTCCGCCGGTAGTTGTCTCCGGATTCCCGAACATAACACCGACTTTTTCTCTGAGCTGGTTAATAAAGATTACCACACAGTTTGACTTACTGATCACCGGCGTCAGTTTTCTCAGAGCCTGGGACATCAGCCTGGCCTGCAGCCCTACATGGCTGTCCCCCATATCTCCCTCAATCTCCTGTCTTGGAACAAGCGCAGCGACCGAGTCAATGACAATAATGTCGATGGCGCCGGAACGCACCATGGTTTCCGCAATCTCAAGCGCCTGATCTCCGCTGTCCGGCTGAGAAATATATAATTCGTCAATATCCACGCCGATATTTTTTGCATAAACGGGATCCAGAGCATGCTCAGCATCAATAAATCCTGCAATTCCGCCTCTCTTCTGCACCTCTGCAATCATATGGAGAGCAACCGTAGTTTTACCGCTGGACTCCGGTCCGTAAATCTCAATCACACGGCCCTTCGGAACTCCTCCGAGTCCCAGAGCCAGATCAAGGCTCAGGCAGCCTGTAGGAACTGTCTCGACAGCCACATGGGCGCTGGAATCTCCCAGCCTCATTACCGCGCCTTTTCCGAAGTCTTTCTCAAGCTTGGCAATCGCCGCATCCAGCGCTTTCTTTTTTTCTTCGTTCGTATTTGCACTATTTGCCATAAATCAATTCTCCTTTTTAAAATCGAACAGTTGTTCGCATCTGTTACTATAGTATTATACCGGTCTTCAAATGTCAACAACTTTTTTTGATATGCTGCCATTATAACATACGTATTGCGTATATTCAAGCAGTAAAAAAACTCCGGACGCAGAAAAAGAGTCCGGTCATACCTTCCGGCTTTTTCCGCCGGTTCGTCCGATCGGGCTCTTTTTTCTTCCTTCCGTTTTTCTTTCTTCCGATTTACAGATCCTGCTGAAGCGATCTCTTTTTCGTAATCGTTACCGTTTCATCATAACACTGGAATATTTCTTCAATTTTTTCTTTTTCCATCTTCGGCGTAAGGAGACTTACAACCGGCACCGCTGCCAGTCCGGCAACCATAGCTGCTGCTCCGGCATTAATAGGGGACTCGATAAATCCAAGGAACATATTGGAGACCGTCAGTCCTACTCCGGCAATAAATCCGGCCCAGACGCCTGCCCTGGTAACCCCTTTCCAGTACAGTCCGTAGAGGAACGGCGCCAGGAAAGCGCCGGCCAGAGCGCCCCACGAAATTCCCATCAGCTGCGCGATAAATGTGGGCGGATCCAGAGCAATCACTACAGATACAACAATGAAAAACACAATCAGGATCTGCATTACTATAATCTGTTTCTTCTCACTCATGTTTTTCATTACATTGTCCTTCAGAAGATCCAGGGTCATAGTAGAACTGGAAGTCAGCACAAGAGAAGACAGTGTGGACATAGAGGCTGACAGTACAAGCACCACCACAATTCCGATCAGAATATCCGGAAGAGAGGACAGCATATGGGGGATAATACTGTCATACACGACATTTCCCGCCTCATCGTAAATCTGCGGGCTGTCGAACAGTCTTCCGAAACCTCCAAGGAAATAGCATCCTCCGGAGACCACAATTGCAAATACTGTAGAAATCACAGTTCCCGTATTTACAGACTTTTCATCTTTAATCGCATAAAATTTTCCAATCATCTGGGGCAGTCCCCATGTCCCCAGAGAAGTCAGGATCACGACCCCGAGAAGGTTCAGAGGATCCGGTCCGAAAAATGAAGTAAACGCTCCAGGCTGTCCTGCAGTCACCGCCGCATCACTGGGAATCTCCGCCATTTTCGAAAGTGCTTCCATAAATCCTCCCTGCCCGCTCAGAACAGCTGCGATCACCGCCACGATTCCCGCCAGCATGATAATTCCCTGGATAAAATCATTGATCGCCGTAGCCATATAACCTCCCAGGATCACATATACAGCCGTAAACACCGCCATGGCAATCACGCACCAGGAATACGGGATATGAAATGCCATACCGAACAATCTGGACAGTCCGTTATACACAGAAGCTGTATAAGGAATCAGAAAGACAAATACAATGACAGAAGCCACGATTTTCAATGCTTTACTGTTATACCTTTCTCCAAAAAAATCCGGCATTGTCTTGGACTTCAGATGCTGTGTCATAACTTTGGTTCTGCGGCCCAGCACTACCCACGCAAGCAGACTTCCGATGAGTGCATTTCCGATTCCGATCCATGTACAGGCGATTCCATATTTCCACCCGAACTGTCCGGCATACCCGACAAATACGACTGCGGAAAAATAAGACGTTCCATAAGCAAACGCTGTCAGCCACGGTCCCACAGACCTGCTTCCTAAGACGAATCCATCCACACTTGAAGCATGCTTCCTTGAATAGATTCCTACTCCCACCATAACAGCAAAGAAAACAACAAGCAGCACAATTTTAATTCCCATCTCTTTCTCCTCAACTTTCCTTTCCGATATCTGATATAGAATTGCAGGATTCCCCTTCCCGCTTATTCACTTTAAAGCGTTGCGCTTTAAAGTGATAAAGTATCTGGGTATAAAATAACACGGACCGGCGGTCCGTGTCAACATAAAAGTATATCCTGTCCCTATCTGCTCATTTGTTCCACTCTCTCGCGGATAATTTTATTATAATTTTCTATCTTCCTGCTGTAGGGCTCATTCATATACCGGGAGTTCAGCATAAAATCTGCTGTTGCAAGATTATTCGCAATCGGAATATCATATACCACGGCAATTCTGAGAAGCGCTTTTACATCCGGATCATGGGGCTGTGCTTCCAGCGGATCCCATAAAAAGATCATAAAATCAATCTGTCCCTCTACAATCTTTGCTCCGATCTGCTGATCTCCTCCCAGAGGCCCGCTGCAGTATCCCTTCACCGGAAGTCCTGTCCGCTCAGAGATCAGTTTTGCCGTTGTTCCTGTTCCGCAGAGAAAATGGCCTTTCAGCACTTCCTTATTTTTGTCACACCAGTCTACCAGTTCTTTCTTTTTCCCGTCATGTGCAACCAGTGCAATATGTTTCACCTTGTCAATCTCCATTGTTACAAAATTATCGTCCAGCATATCTGTACACCTCCCGACACTTCTCCGGACAGCAATACTGCTGTCCTTAAATCTTTTCCACTACTTCACCCTGTTTTTTATAAATACTGTTCGCCGGCACAACGCCTCTTACAGAAGAAAGAGGATAAATATTAGTATGGCTTCCCACAACTGTTCCGGGATTGAGAACGCTGCCGCATCCGACTTCCACTTCATCCCCCAGCATAGCCCCGAATTTCTTCATACCTGTCTCTATATTTCCCTCCGGGCTTTTTACCACAACCGGCTTCTTGTCAGATTTTACATTGGAAGTAATAGATCCTGCCCCCATATGGGATTTATATCCCAGAACAGAATCCCCGACATAATTATAATGAGGCACCTGTACTTTATTAAACAGAATCACATTTTTCAGCTCTGTAGAATTGCCTACAACGGCTCCCTCGCCTACAATTGCATTGCCCCGAATAAAGGCACAGTGACGCACCTCCGCGTCTTTTCCGATAATTGCCGGCCCGTTTATATAAGCCGTAGGAGCTACGTTCGCTGATTTGGCTATCCACACATTATCTCCGATTTTATCATACTCCTCCACACTCAGTGAATTTCCCAGTTCCAGAATAAAACTGCTGATCTTCGGCAGTACTTCCCACGGGTACTCCACTCCTTCAAAAATATCTTTTGCAATTGTCTCTTCCAATGTGTAAAGTTCTTTTACTGTGACACCTTTCATGTTCCATCTCCTATTCCGCCGGCTGCCGGCATTCTTCTATCTCTGCTTCTGTTATATTCTGATCCTTCTGTTTTATTTCTATTTCTGGCTTCTCTATTATTTTTCTTTCGTCTTCCGGGCAGTACGGTTTTCCGGTTTTCCGCCGGACTTTCTGTGATACGCTGCCGCTTTGTCATAGCACTCCCTGAGCTGATACTGGTTGTGAAGCCTCTTGACTCCTGCTGTATGGCCGGCTACAAACCGGTCCAGCTTCACCATATATTCTTCCGGACTGATCGCCCCTTCCGCCACATAGGTCAGACCTTTTTCCCAGCTTGCCGTCAGTTCCGGATTAAGGAGCGACTTAATGGAATGATCCACCACATCATACACCATCTCTCCCTGGAGAGTCGGAGTAATAATCTGTGTCTTTTTGCTCAGCGCAAGATATTTTATATGGATCAGTTTTTTCAGGATCTCCGCCCGTGTAGCACTTGTGCCGATTCCGCTTCCCTTAATCTGTGCCCGAAGCTCCTCATCCTCAATGAGCTGTCCGGCATTTTCCATAGCCAGAATAATAGATCCGGAATTGTACCGTTTGGGCGGAGATGTTTCTCCTTCTTTGATTTCCAGATTTTTCACAGGCAGAATATTCCCCTTTTTCAGACACTGTACCTTCTCCAGAAGTGCTCTGTCGTGATTTTCCTCTTCCTGTTCTTCCTTTTCCGGATCTGCAGAAGTCTGCCTGCGGGTTCCTGCCACTTTCAGATACCCTTCCTCCGCCAGTACGCGGAAACTGGAAAAGAAACGCTCCCCCTGCATCTGTGTCACGACAGATACTTTCTGATACACTGCCGGAGGATAGAAAATACTTAAAAAACGTCTTACAATCAGCTCGTATACGTTCCGTGAAACCGCCGGTACGGAATTCAGTGCCTGAAGTCCCTGCCCCGTAGGAATAATCGCGTAATGGTCCGTAATCTGTTTATCATTAACATACCTGGTCTTTCCCAGATTTTTGTAGGAACCGAACTGAAGAATATCCCGGAGGAAAGGCGCAGCCGGAGCATATCCGGTCAGCCCGTTCAGCTGTCTGCTGATTTCTTTTGCCACAGCTGAAGAAAGCACCCTGGCGTCTGTTCTTGGATAAGTTACCAGCTTTTTCTCATACAGTTCCTGCACAATTCTGAGCGTTTCATCCGGACTGATCTTAAACCGTCTGGAGCAGTCATTCTGGAGTTCTGCCAGATTGTATAAAAGAGGCGGATTTTTCTTTTCCTTCTTCCTCTCAACCGATTCTACCTGGCAGGCAGGCGGCTGTTCCCGGTTCAGAAATTCCAGAAGTTCTTCCGCCTTTTTTTTGTCTTTAAACCCGTTTTCTTTGTAAAGATCAAAGGATTCAAAATACCGGGAGCCTTTTACCGCCCTCCATTCTCCTTCAAAAGCAGGCCCCCCTGCATCGATTGTACTGATGACCCGGTAAAAAGGCGTTTTTTTAAATTCCCGGATCTCCCGTTCTCTTCGCACAACCATACCCAGTACACAGGTCATAACCCGTCCCACGGAAATTGAAGAATAGCGGGTATTCAGATAAGACGATATACTGCTGCCGTATTTCAGCGTAAGAAGACGGGAAAAATTAATTCCCATCAGATAGTCTTCCTTTGCCCTCAGATATGCGGATTCGCTCAGATTATCATAGGCTGACAGATCTTTCGCCTCCCGGATACCTCTTAGAATTTCCTCCTCTGTCTGGGAATCAATCCATACCCGCAGACGCTTTTTCCCTGTTACATGTGCCTCCTGTTCCACCAGCCGGTAAATATATTCCCCTTCTCTTCCGGAGTCTGTACAGACATAAATCGTATCTACATCTTCCCGGTTGAGAAGAGAACTTACAATCCGGAACTGCTTTTCCACAGCAGGGATCACTTCATACTTGAACTCCCGGGGAATAAACGGCAGAGTCTCCATACTCCACCGCTTCAGCGCCGGATCATATTCTTCCGGATAGCTCATGGTCACAAGATGTCCTACGCACCAGGTAATAACCGCTTCATCTGATTCCATATATCCGTCTCTGCGCCCTGCATTTATTTTCAGCGCCTTTGCAAATTCCATAGCCACACTGGGCTTTTCCGCAATATATAATGCTTTTCCCATATGATGTAAATTCCTGTTCTGCCTTTCTCTTATCTGTCTGTACGGAAGCGGTACATTGTCCGTGTGTCATACTTTTCTCCCGCCAGGCACACCGGCCCCGGGAAATTATCATGATGGACAGCATCCGGGTAAAAATGAGTCTCCAGGCACACCGCATCTCTGCTTCTGTAGCAGGCTCCGCCCTTGCCTCTGCTTCCTTCCAGGAAGTTTGCCGTATAGATCTGAACCCCCGGACGGTCTGTATACATATCCATAACAATACCGCTTTTATCTGCTGCCAGTTCCGCCACTTTTATAAACCGGCCTTCTGTCTTTAAGATCCAGTTATGATCATATCCTCCGCCCAGTCTGAGCGCTTCATAATCAGAATCTATATCTGCCCCCAGCACACGTCCGGTCCGGAAATCCATCGGCGTACCCTCCACAGGCAGAATCTCTCCTGTGGGAATCGCCTCCCCATCGGCCGGGGTAAAGAAATCGGAATCCACAGTCAGCTTATGCCCCAAAGCCGTACCGCTGCCCTGGCCGTTCAGATTAAAATAACTGTGGTTTGTCATGTTGATAACCGTATCTTTATCAGGTACTGCTTCATAATGAACCGTAATTCCGTTTTCCTCATCCAGAGTATACGTTACATACATGTCAAGAGTGCCCGGATATCCCTGATCCCCGTCCGGACTGTGCAGAACAAAGGTAACATGATCATCCCCTCTGTCGGATAATGTCCACATACGTTTAAAATAATAATCCGGTCCGCTGTGGAGATTATTTCCATGGTCATTTTTTGCAAGCTGATACGTTATACCGTTAATCTCAATGCTTGCTCCTCCGATACGGTTGGCGCTTCTTCCCACAGAAGCTCCGAAGCATTCTGTTCCGTTTTCATATCCGGACACATCATCAAATCCCAGAACAACATCCAGCAGAACACCGTTTTTATCCGGTGTGCACAGATTCACCAGGGCCGCGCCGTAATCCGTCACCGCCGCCGACGTTCCGCGGTCATTTTCCATAATATACAGGTGAGCCTTCTCACCATTTTTCAGGGTTCCAAAGTCCCGGACTGTAAGCTGTTTCATATTGTATCCTCCTGATTATTTTTCTCTTCTGCCAAACAGTCCGAATATTCTGTTCAGCAGGGAATTTTTCTCTTTTTTACGGATGTGCGGAGAAGGCCTTCTGGCATTTATCGCCTCTTTCATAAATATCTCCTGCGCATTTACCGCTTTTTCTCCGGCCGCTTTCTTCCGGTAAGTTCCATCGCTTGTCATCTCCCGCGCCTTCACGTTGTCGGAAAGCATAACTTTCAGATCGTGGAGCAGCCGTCTGCGGATTGTCTCATCATAGATCGGGCAGGCCACTTCCACCCTGTTTTCCGTATTCCGGGTCATCATATCTGCAGAGCCAATGTACACTTTTGCATCAGCGCCTCTGCCAAACACAAATACCCGCGGATGTTCCAGAAATCTTCCTACAATACTGGTCACATGAAGATTATCTGTCTTTCCCGGAACTCCCGGCAGGATACAGCAGATTCCTCTGACGATCAGCTGAATCTTCACTCCCGCCTGAGATGCCTGGGCGGTTTTCCTGATAAAATCCATATCTGTCACGGAATTCATCTTCATCAGAATCCTTCCTTCTTTTCCTTTGGCAATCTCCTCGTCCATAAGCTGAAGAACTTTCTGTTTCAGACTTGTGGGAGAGACGATCAGATGATTATATACTCCATCCAGATTACCGATAGACATATTTTTAAAAAATACTGCCGCATCTTCTCCGATTTCCTGGCTGGATGTTATCAGAGAATAATCGGTGTACATTTTTGCTGTTTTTTCATTGTAGTTTCCTGTTCCGATCTGTGTAATATAGCGGATCTCATTCTTGTTCCGGTATGTAATAAGACAGATTTTTGAATGGACTTTATAATTTTCAAACCCGTAAAGCACACGGCAACCTGCCTCTTCCATACGTTCGGACCAGTCGATATTATTCTGCTCGTCGAATCTGGCCCGCAGCTCGATCAGAACGGTCACTTCTTTCCCGTTCTCCGCAGCCGCACACAGATATTCCACCAGTCTCGCCTTTTTTGCCAGACGGTAAATGGTAATCCGGATCGTCATAACATCCGGATCTGTGGAAGCTTCTTTGATCAGCTTCTCCTCATGCTCCAGACGCATGTTATCAATCTTCATATTGGACAGTGCACCATAAGTCAGCGCTCTCTGGATCGCCAGTCCTGGATCATTCGTATGTACGTGTACTTTGACAACTTCGCCATCAGACACGACTACAATAGAATCACCAATGGACTCAAGATATGCCTTGAACTCCAGCTCTGCCTTTTCACTGAATTCCTTGTCCAGCATGATAATAAACTCTGTACAATAGCCAAACTTGATCTCAGCCTCTGTCTGCGCACTGATCTTGACCGGTTCAGCCTTCTTCTGACCTTCGAAGGAATAATCCACCTCTTTGCCCGTCAGAACGTCATATGCGCCTTTGAGCACCTGCACAAGTCCCTGTCCGCCGGAGTCTACCACTCCTGCTTCTTTCAGTACCGGAAGCATATCCGGAGTCTTTGCAAGCACTGCTTCTGCCTCTTCGATAACAAGGCGTGCGAATTCTTCCACATCCTCCACACTCTCAGAGAGCTCTGCTGCCTTGTCAGCAGCTCCTTTTGCCACTGTAAGGATTGTTCCTTCCTTCGGCTTCATAACAGCCTTATACGCAGTCTCTACAGCTTTCTGCATAGCTCCTGCCAGATCGATCACATCCAGCTCTTCATGGTCACGGATGCCTTTGGTAAATCCTCTTAAAAGCTGGGACAGAATAACACCGGAGTTACCTCTTGCGCCTCTTAAAGAACCGGAAGAAATGCATTTTCCAAGGGTATACATATCCGGGTTGTCCAGCTTACTTACATCTGCTGCTGCAGCTGTAATCGTCATTGTCATATTGGTACCTGTGTCTCCATCCGGTACCGGAAATACATTCAGCTCGTTGATCCACTCTTTGTTGGATTCCAGATTTTTTGCGCCGCCCAGAAACATTTTTGCAACCATCTGGGCATCAATCGTCTTAATCAAAGTGAAGTTCCTCCCTCGTTAATCTATCACTCTCACGCCTTCGACAAAGATGTCGATCTTACCGATCTTCATACCGGTAAACTCCTCTACCTGATATCTGACAGAATCGATCAGATTTTCAGATACGACCGGGATATTTACACCATAAGCAACGATCACGTGAAAGCCGAGGTAGATCTCATTGTTTTCGATTGCCACCTCGATACCGCGCTTGATACTGTCCTTCTTCAGAAGTTTCATCAGTCCATCACGCATATCCAGGGATGCCATGCCCACGATACCACTACAGCCAAGTGCAACGGAACCTGCATAAGTAGCCACCACATCCGCATCAATTAATATACTGCCAAGTTCTGTATGAATCTGTCCCTGCATACAAATACCTCCCAATCATAATCATAATTGTAATTATTATACCCGATAACAGGTAAAAAAGAAATAAATATTTCTATATTTCATATAATAAACCAAGAATCTCTCCGCAAAGGAGGACAGCCCATGAAGAGAAAGCTTGGATTTGCCATATTTTTCATCGGAATCGGAATCTTCCTGACACTTTTTCTTCCCACTGATCATGTGTTTATCCGCATCTTGCTGTCTGCTGTTCTCATCATCTGCGGGT
>USFD01000059.1 GCA_900553885.1 uncultured Ruminococcus sp. | reverse complement strand
CCTCTTTTTATTTAAGAATAATTCCTATCTTTGCCAATAATAATTATACACTAACTCTTCATCCTGTAGATCAGATAGTCCAGAGAATCCAGACACTGCTGTTTCTCATGAATTCTGTCAAGCAGCTCAAAACGGAATTTCCGAAGAATGCGGATTATATCTTCCTCCCTTCCGTCCTCTGACTGCAGTGCCTCCAGGCGCTTTAAATACTCATCATCCATCCCCGCTTTTGCCAGGAAACGGATGGTGCTGTCCGGTAAAGCCATCTCCTGCCTCCTCTCTGAAAATAAAAATACAGAATCATCCGCAGTCCGGTTTCTGTCTGTACTTTCATTATAAGCAGGACGGCCTCTCAAGTCTAATACTTAATATACATCCTCCGGTATACCTTACCGGCATGACTTTCTGTTTTAGAAAAGATACTGCTTCGCCAGGCATTTTTTTACATGACTTATAAACTTTTCCGCCGCAATTCCAAAGGGCTGCTGCCGTTTCCAGGCCAGAGCACAGGTTGAGATGAGCGGCGGCATCAGAGGACGGTACGTAAGCTTTGTCTGATCCCAGAAATCAATGGAACCACATGTATTGATAGAATAGGCCAGCTTCTGATTTGCCATCACTCCGCTGCTTGCCGGAAGATTGCTTGTAAAGAGCACCTGAATCTTATCATAGTAATCTCCGAACCAGTTTGCAATCTCTCCCTGTATACTCGGCCGTCCCGGCAGGATCAGCGGCACGCCTACCAGATCTTCCGGCGTAATATATTCCTTTGCCGCAAGGGGAGCGTCCGGATGCATGGTAACCACGCACTGCTCTTCTCCTTCCAGACGGATAAAATCATATTTCTCCAGATCTACCGGTTCCAGCAGCAGACCGATATCCGTCAGTCCTCTGTCCATCCGTTCTTTTATATGATCCGCCGTAGCTGTATACAGATCAAACGTAACCAGAGGATACTTTTCATGAAACGTCCGGATCAGTTCCGGAAGCTTCTGAACCGATCTGAGATCGCCGCAGCCGATGGATACGACCCCTTCCACCTGCTCCTCCTGCTCCAGCAGTTCCCGTTCTGTCTTATCTACCAGTTCCAGGATCTCCTCGGCCCGGCGGCGGAGCAGCATTCCCTCATTTGTAAGGACGATCTTTCTGGTTCCCCGCAGGAACAGTTTTACTCCCATGGACTCTTCCATCTGGGCCAGCTGACGGCTCAAAGTAGGCTGTGTGATATGAAGCACCTGAGCTGCCTTTGTAATACTCTCCTCTCTGACCACAGTAAGAAAATACCGCAGAACTCTTATCTCCATAATACAGCCTCCTTCTTTCATCCATAATTTTCTGCTGTTTATCTGTAAATTACTGTATGACCTTTTAATTTTACTATACTTTCCGGAATAAGCAAATACCAGATCCGCCGCACCACAGGCCTCCTGCAGTTCCGCAAAAGCAGTTGCAAAGTCCCCCGGGCTCTCTGACTTCTGTCTTTCTCCTCTATCCGATTACCCGGAATTCTTTCCATCTGCCTCCCCGAAAGCGGATCCAGAAAAACACAGCCCGTATCATCCAGTCCAGGCACATGGCAAAAGCAATCCCGATAACCCCCAGATCCATCCATATGCCGAACAGAACCGAGAAAACCACCCGGCAGCCAATGGTGGAAAACACACTGACATACATAGTAAATTTCACATCTCCGGCAGCTCTCAGTCCATTGGCCAGCGCACCGGAAAGGGGATAGAACAGGGCGTTGAAAATGTTATGTATAAGAACCAGTATTACCACCAGGCGGGCCGCTTCATCCGACAGCGCGTATCCTTTCAGTACCAAAGGCGCCGCCTGCCGCCAGAGCAGAAAACAGATAGAGAAACACTGTATTAAACATATTTACAAGAGAGACGCCGGATACCGCAGCCTCCCCTGCGTAACTTACCATAAATGTATCTGAAACTCCTACCAGCACTTCCAGCAGCTGTTCAAAAAAAAGCGGAAGTATAAGCAGTTTCAGCGCATGATTGGAAAAAATCTTTCTCTCATCCGGTATCGTCCCGGCCGGTTCTGTGAGCCGGTACAGCAGTTTTTTCATTTTTCCCGGACTGCAAATACCGCAATCAGGAACAGCACAACCGCTCCTGCCGCCATCCACAGGAAGGAAATATTCATGCCATGCATCAGAGCATTGTCCCCGTAAGTCTCTGCCGAAGCCGCGCTTACCGCCGTCATGATTCCGACAAATACTGCAGATCCGATGGAACCGGCGATGGTGCGCAGGGAAGTAAGAAGGGAAGATGCATCCGCGACTTTTTCCGGACGCACATTGCTGGTGCCCCAGGTCAGAAGGGGCATCATCAGACTACCGATGGAAATATTCCGGATTACATTGAATGCGGCGGCAATCCACAGCGGTGTGCTCATGGTAAGGAAAACCATGCCGATATTGCTGATAATCAGCGCTGCCGATCCCGCTACAAATATCTTTTTGATTCCGATTTCATCATACAGCTTTCCTGCAAACGGACTGACAACCGCGGTCGCCAGAGAACCCGGTAGGGTAACCAGACCGGAAACAACTGCGGAACAGCCCATAACATCCTGGACATACAGCGGCATCATAACCGAGGACCCCATCATAACCAGATACAGTACCATACTGGAAATCACACTTACTGTATAATTCCGGTTGCTGAGAATTTTCACATCAAGGAACGGTTTTTCAAGGCCGCACTGACGGACCATAAAGAAGCCGCAGGTCACAGCTCCGATCACCAGAGGCAGTCCCGCTTCCGCACTGATCAGACCGAAATTGCTGATGTTTCCGATTCCCAGAGTAATGCCTCCGAACGCAAAGATGCTTTCCACAAATGAGAGCAGATCAAACTTCTTATCCTGCAGTTCCAGTACGTCCTCAAATACAATCGATGAGATAATAAAGGAAATCGCCATCACAGCCAGAACAATATAAAAGATGGATTTCCAGCCAAAAGCGTCAATCATCAGCCCGGCAATCGTAGGCGCTACAACCGGCGCGACTGTTGTGGCCAGTCCATAGGTTCCCATCATGGTTCCCTTTTTTTCAACGGGATAAACCGTCAGAATAATCACCTGAGCTGCTGTCATCAATATTCCGTTCCCGCAGGCCTGCAGAATTCTTCCCGCCATCATCAGCGCGAAATTCCCGGCAAAGATACTGATCAGAAGTCCCGCGATGAATCCGCCGATTCCGGTCAGATACAGTTTTTTCGTGGGAAACCGGGTAATAAGAAATGCGGTCAGCGGCATAATCATTCCCATAGCCAGAGAATATCCGCTGGTGATCCACTGTCCTACAGATGTACTGATTCCGAAGTATTTCACTACATTCGGAAGGGCAGTCGTCATAGCGGTTGAAAGCAAGGACGACGCGATGCCTGAAACCACCAGGCAGATAAAAATCATTGTCCTTTTCCTGGCGGTTAATCCTTTTGTTTTATTCTTCTCCATGATGAGCCTCCATTCTGTGCCATACTTTCTGATTAATATTATCCGTCATCCGCTTCAGCGTCTGTTCCGCCGCTCTTATCTCTGACGGGTCCATATCCTTACTGAGTGTGTGATAAAAATCTGCATGGATTTTCCGGATCTGTTCCGCCGCCGGAACTGCCTTTTCTGTCAGATACAGATGTTTGACACGGCGGTCTTTGCCGTCGCTTTCCACACGGATATAGCCTACTTCCGACAGTTTCTTTATAGTCTTGGTCAGGGTTCCTTTATCCACACGCATACGCTCCGCCATCTCCTGGGGTGACGCGCCGGGATACCGGTACAGATATTCCACATAGAACTGCTGCCCCCAGCCGATCTCATATCCGGAAAGTCCCCGGTCGTAATACATCTTCATCAGCCTGTCAAAAATAGAGACCCAGCGTCCGATTTCCGGAAAATAGTATTCATCCATCGTGACATCCCCCTTACATATCTTTTTCATCCGGAGACCCGGAATTTTTCCGCTCCGGATTCATACTATATCACAGGTTAGTTGCGCGCGCAACTATTTTTTCAAAAAAAAATCAAGGCCTCCGGAACTGCCTTCCGGCAGTTTCTGAGGCCTCGCGCTACAGGCATCTTCCTGAATGTCCGCAATCCGTTACAGATTCTCAACCCATTCTTTTAAGGACTCCGGGGACGGACTGCAATTCATCATCTTTCCCTCCTGTATCACGGCTCCCGGGCAGCTCTCTTTCAGAGACTGTACCGTCTTTCCGAATCCGCTTCCTCCCGAAGTTGCAAACAGGATGATGGTCTTTCCTGTAAAATCATAGCTCTCCAGAAATGTATTAATAATTGTGGGAGCCACATACCACCAGATCGGGAATCCCAGAAAGATCCGGTCATAAGAAGCAATATCCGCGTCTTTGTCTGCCAGTTCCGGACGGGAAGAGCGGTCATTCATCTCTACCGAACTGCGGGATTTCTTATCCATCCAGTTCAGATCGGCAGGGGTATAGGGAACTGCCGGCCGGATCTCATACAGATCTGCTCCGGCCGCATTCGCCAGATTCTCTGCCACTCTTCTGGTCGTTCCCTGTGCTGAAAAATATGCTACCAATGTTTTACTCATAACTACACATCTCCTCTGCAATACCACATATGAAGAAAAGAGAGTGCCCCGGAAGGGCATTCACTCTCTTTTCTTCGCTGTCTCTTTTCTGTTTTCAATATAGCACGGGCTGAACTCTGTGTCCAATACCTGCTTTCAATCAGAATCCATGCCTTTTCTGTATGGCCGCAGAGTGAACCCTCTTCTACCGTCCTGCTTTTACTTCTTCAAATTCTCTCTGAATCTGCTCAGAGGGCTGCGGCGTCAGCAGTGACACCACGATAATGCACAGGCAGGAGAAGAGAAACGCCGGCAGCAGCTCGTAGATATCCCACAGGCCTCCCAAGGGACGGACCAGCAGGTTCCATACAAAGACCATTCCTGCACCTCCCAGCATACCGGCAATGGCGCCGGCCCGGGTTGTTCTCTTCCAGAACAGACTGAAAAGCATCAGCGGTCCGAATGTGGCGCCGAATCCGGCCCAGGCGAAACTTACGATCGTAAAGATAACACTGTTCTCGTCCAGCGCAATAATAATTGCCACAACAGCAATCAGAAGCAGCGTAATTCTTGAAATATTCAGCACTTCTCTGTCAGATGCCTTTTTGCGGAACAGCCCCTGGTAAATGTTCTTCGCGAATGCGGAAGCCGCAATCAGAAGATAGGAATCCGAGGAACTGATCGTCGCTGCAAGAATGCCGGCCATCACAAATCCTGCGATGAGCGGAGGAAGCAGGTTTGTCGAAAGAAGAATAAATACATTTTCCGCATCAGAGGATGTCGTAAGAGCCGTCGGATACAGCGTTCTTCCCACCAGACCGATAAATACCGCAATGAAAAGCGAAATCAGAACCCATACCGTCGCAATACGGCGGGAACGTTTCAGCTCGTCTTCGTGACGAATTGCCATGAACCGGAGCAGCACCTGAGGAACACCGAAATATCCCAGTCCCCAGGCAAGCGCGGAAGCAATCGGCAGGAAACCGTAAGATGCCGCTTCTCCGAAAAGCGGAACTCCTCCTGCCGCCTGCTGTACTCCGTCCACCGTCTGCGGCGTGGCAATCCCGAAGAAATCCAGGAATCCCGGGATATTCCTTACATTATCTATCACGGCGCCAAGTCCGCCTGCGGAGACGGTTCCCACACATACAATAACACCCAGCGCGATAATCATTACCATCGCCTGCATAAAATCCGAAGCGCTCTCTGCCAGGAATCCCCCGATAATCGTATAGATCAGCACGAATACCGCGCCTACAATCATCATAGGAATATAAGGCAGATCAAACAGCGTAGAAAACAGCTTGCCGCAGGTTACCAGACAGCTGGCTGCATACACGGTAAAAAAGATCAGAATAAATACAGCCGCAATCGTCATAATTACTTTCCGTTTCTCATGGAAGCGGTTGGAAAAATATTCCGGCAGCGTGATGGCATTTCCCGCCTTCTCACTGTAACGGCGCAGCCGTCTGGAAACGATCAGCCAGTTCACGTAAGTTCCCACTGCCAGACCGATTGCCGTCCATGCCGCATCCGCGATTCCGCACCAGTACGCCACGCCCGGCAGCCCCATCAGCAGCCATCCGGACATATCGGAGGCCTCCGCGCTCATTGCCGTTACCCACGGTCCCAGGCTTCTGCCGCCCAGGAAATAGGCGTCTGAACTTGCGTTTGCTTTTTTTGCAAAAGTAACTCCCAAAATAATTACCGCCGCCATGTAAATAATCATGGCAGCCAGAATCTGTAATGTGTCTCCCATTCCATAGTATCCTTTCTGTTTTTCATGCCGGCGTATACCGGCACTTTTTCCTGTGTCCGTTCCGGAAACCGCTCTCTGCGCCATTTTCCGGACACAATATGGAATTGATTATAAACAAATTATAAAATTTTGGCAATCTTTTTCTGAAATCCCGTCAGACGCCGCACTTTTCCAGCGCATACAGCGCAGCCCCGGCAGCTCCCACAATTTCGGGTTCCTCGCAGATGTAGAGCTCTGCGCCGATCTTCTCTTCCACGGCCCGCACCACACCCGGATTCTTGGCAACGCCTCCGGTCATCATATATGCAGGCTCCATTCCCACCCGCCGCAGCAGGCCGAACGCTTTATTGGCAATGGCATGGCAGACGCCGTCGGCAATGTCTGCTTTTTCTTTATTATTCGCAATCAGAGAGATAACCTCTGACTCCGCAAAGACAGAACACATACTTGTAATTTCAATCTTTTCCCTGGAAGTCAGCGCAATAGCGCCAAGCTCGTCCAGCGAAACTTCCAGAGTCCGGGCAATCATTTCCAGAAACCGCCCTGTTCCCGCGGCACATTTGTCGTTCATGACAAAGTCTTTTACCTCTCCGGTTTCACTTAGCTTTATCGCTTTACTGTCCTGGCCGCCGATATCCAGAATGGTACGGATCTGAGGATTAAAGTAATGGGCTCCCTTTCCATGACAGCTGATCTCTGTCACATTTTCATCCGCAAATTCAATGCTCACACGGCCGTAACCGGTGGAAACGATCCAGGAAATGTCTTCCCTGGCAAGGCCTGCCTTTTCCAGTACATCCTTCAGCACTCTGTCCGCACTGACTCCCGATTTGGCGCCTGTGCGCACCACAGAAAAAGCTCTGATCTTTCTGTCCTGATCCATAATTACCGCATTGGTTGATGTAGAGCCGCTGTCTATTCCCATTACATACATTTTGTCTTCACCCTTTCTTGGTTTTTCCGGTCTGTGCATTTCCGCAGTCAGAGATTCCAGAAATGCTTCGATTCTTGTCCGGACCTGTCCGCTGCTCTGCCGGGTATAGTCTGTCTCCAGCAGAAGCATGGGCCGGTCCAGCCAGTTTTTCAGCCAGGCATATTCATAGGCGTAATTATCGCAGAACTGGACGGTGTGATAGATCACTCCGTCCACGCTTCCCGCACAGCGCCGGATCAGTTCATCCCGGTTGGACGCCTGCTCCATCCGCATGCAGGGAAACTGGCTTAACAGCCCGCCTGCATACCCGCCCGTCACATCAGCCGCATCGCAGATAATTTTCCTGCCCAGCCCCGTACAGGTCAGATCAAAGGCCACATTGGCTCCGTTTTCCTTCAGGATCTTCTTAATACTGTCATTGGCTCTTGCCCCGATAATCCCGATATTGACGGTCCTGTCCTTTACGGCATACTGCTGTTCTTCCTCTTTTTCCTTTAAATATGCGGCAAACGTTTCTTCCTCAAATCTTTTTCCGGAAAATGCTTCATACTCCCGGATCATGGCCCGGATCCGCTGTTCGTAAAGGGTGATTCCCGCGTCTTTCGTAATCCGGGGCGTATCCAGCATATAGATGAATTTATCCGGGAATTCTTCCCGGAGTACGTCATAGAGCCGGCGGATGCTGTCGCAGCATGTGGTCAGGATCACACCCTCATACTCTCCCTGCATAACTTCTTCCAGCACCCCTTTCGCAAAACTGCAGATATTGGGGTGCATCCGGATTTCCGCCTGATTGAAGTTCGTCACATCCGGCTCAATCCGCTCCATCTTTACTCCCATGGATTCAAATACTTCCACAGGTGCATATTTACATATATACCCTAACATACTTTCTGCTCCCTCTTTGCTGTACTGTCTGTCTCTGCCTGTTCCTCTCCGGATTCCAGCATCTCCAGAAACGCCTCGAGGCGGGTCCGGATCTGTCCGTCGTGGCTGTTCCTCCTGTCAATGCCGTCGCCGTCCAGAATCAGCATGGGGATATTCATTTCCTGCAGCTTTTCTTTCAGCAGAACGCTTCCTCCGGAAGACTGCTTGCATCCCCAGTGGCAGAACTGAATTACCGCATCCGGATGCAGCGTATCCGCCAGCTGCCCTACCATCTCCGCTCTGTGGGAATAGGAACCGTTATACAGATTGCGGATAATCTTCTTTGCCAGGGCATGGAACGGCTGTGTTTCGTCCATTTCTTCCATAGAATCAATAATAATATCACTGGCAATAATCTGATATTTCCGGCTGGAATTAAAATAGCTCTGCAGCGTCTCCTGATAAAACGGCAGCAGATGAATCCACAGGATCTTCTTTCCGTCAAACTCCGGATAGTTTTTAATATCCTCAATCATAAACCGGATCAGATCAAGAAATTCCTGTGTGCCGATCAGCAGATGCATCCCCATCATCATATACAGATGACTGATCAGTTCGCCCGGGTAATACCGCTCGCTCTGCAGCCGGAAGAAATGCATCAGTTCTTTTCTTGTTTCATTTTCTATCCGGATGGATTCTCTGAGCTTTTCCTCATCAAAAGGCCTGCCGAAACGCCCGGCCAGCTCTTCCGCGAAGTCTCTCAGCTGACCGGCCAGATACTCCACTGACGCCTCGTCGTCTCTGTACGGAACATCAAGGAACGTAAAAGGAACGCCCTTTTTCTTCTCCAGATACCGGAATGTATTCAGGTTGCCGTCACAGGAAAGCGAGGTAGTAACCGCATATTCCGGCACAGGAACCGCCCCGCTGTCGATGGCTCCCACGAACGTCTTATGGTAGGAACACAGAGTGGGCGCAATTCCCGTATTCTGTGCATAGTCGATAAAATAGTCTTCCAGATGATAGCCGCTGAAATAGCAGGACAGGCACTCGATCGAAAGCGTGCTCAGCCCGAAGCATCCCATAATCTCGCAGGGAGAAAAAATATTTCCCCATACATAGCGGTCCGGCCGGGCCAGAGAATCTGCCACAAACGACATCATCATGGACTCCAGTTTCTGGTAGCCTTTGGATATTCCCTTCTTCGGAAGAAGCTTTGTACGCAGCTTGTTCAGCTTAAAGCCAAGCAGCATTTCATTCCAGCTTTGGCCGGGATGTTCCACTGTCTGTTCTTTTACATGGTCGATATATTTATCTGCAATCCACATACTTATCCCTCCAGGTCTCACTCGTTCTGTTGCGCTCCGTCTGCAGAAACGGATCTTTTTTATAATCTCTCTTTTTCTCAGAATAAATGTATCTCATATTTCAGGAGTAATTTCCGGAAGGTACGGTCTGCCGTGTCCTCTTGTCCGAAGCATAGCGCCGCGACTTCTCGGTCATCTCGCTTTCTGCCTGTCTGTTTTCCGCTTCTTTCGCGTTCATAACCAGCATCTGCAGCCGGTTCTCAATATTGGCGAAGCTGACGTCCGGATCGTAATCCAGCGGCAGAATCTGGGCATCCGGATAGATCTCCTTCAGTTTTTTGGAAACGCCTCTTCCCACCACATGATTCGGAAGACAGCCAAAGGGCTGAAGAATTACAAACGTCCTGCATCCCTCTTTTGCATGGTGCAGGATCTCGCCCGGTATCAGCACACCCTCTCCGGCATCAAATGTATGATGGATAATGGGGTCGCTTTCCTTTACCAGATCCTCCATCCTGCACGCCGGATGGTACAGCGGGTGATTCTGTGCAATCCGGTCGGTCACCTCGTGGGCAAGATCAAAGATATGATCGGCCACGTAGAACCAGGTCTTCTTTACGGCTCCTCGTTTCACATGATACTCGCGGATCTGGCTGTCCTGGTAAAAATAGGTCTTTCTGATCACATCTGTCATCCTGGCCTCGATCACTTCAAATCCGTTCTGTTCCAGATATTTCTCTATCTCGTGGTTGGCGCCCGGATGGAAATTCAGCAGGTATTCTCCCACGATCAGTACTCTGGGTCTGGGGCAGCTCCGGTCATAGGGCACCTCTTTCATATACTCAATGCCCTGTCTGAATTCCTGTCTTGCGCCGGGTACACCGGAGGATTTCAGCCCGTCTATGAGCGCGTCCATGGCTTTTTCAAAGGCTGCGTCCGCGGATCCTTTTGTCAGCTCATAAGGCCGGATCTTCCGAAGCAGTTCTTCCAGCACATCAATCATAGGCATGGCAAATGCAATGCGGATCGATGACTGGAGATTCAGACGGAATCCCGGATGCAGATTATGGGAATCCGTATCGTCGTTGGTCAGTATGGGAACTTGCGCAAATCCCGCGTCATCCAGTGCTTTTCTGAGCAGGGAACTGTAATGGGTCAGACGGCAGTCCCCGATATATTTCGCCATCCCGATGGCCGTGTTTTCCGGATCGTATTTTCCGCTTTTCAGCGCGGCAAGCGCTTCTCCGATCACCACCTGGGCCGGGAAGCAGATATCGTTGTGCACATATTTTTTCCCAAGCCGGATGGCCTCCTCGCCGCCCACCTCAAGAGGTACTGCCTGAATACCCTGGCCGCAGAACGCAGCCGCCATCACCCTGCTGAACGCGTGGGATGTATTCGGGACAAGTACGGTTTTCCGGGCTCTGTCCTGCTTTGTAAACTTCACCGGATAAGGATCCTGTAATTCTTTTACTTCGGCCGTATTTCCTCTCTCCCGTTTCATAGCCACGGTTTCAAGGAAGGAACGGACACGGATCCGCAGCGGACCCTGGACGTCGCTTTCATCTACCTTAAGGATCAGAGGGGTCTTCCCCGATATTTCTTTCATCATACGGACAATCTCATCAGAAAGATAAGCGTCATGTCCGCAGCCGAAACTTACAAGCTGAACGTACTCCAGGTTCTCATTTTCTGCTGCCAGTATCGCTGAAGAAAGCATTCTTGCATGGTAATTATTTACAATATCCAGCCGGCTCCTGCTCAGATCCGTCTTATTTTCTTCCGGCAGAGAATCCGCCGTCAGCACCGGAATTCCGAAACCGGCAAACATCTCCGGCAGTTCATGATTGACCAGAGAATCATTCTGATAGGGTCTTGAAGCCAGCACAACTGCGAATTTCTTTTCCTTCTCCACCTGCCGGAGCACGGACCCGCCTTCCTTCTGCAGCTCCGTATGGAATTCCCTCTGGGCCCTTTCTCCTGCCGCCACTGCTTTTTCCGTATATCTGCGCGGGATCTGCCAGGTATCGCTCATATAACGTACCAGCTGTTTCTTTTTATCTTCCTCTGTATACCAGTGGAACATAGGAGCGTCATACGGAACGCCCAGATGCTGAGCCGGATTGTCCGAGTTTCTGATCACCAGCGGGTATCCTTTGACAACCGCACACATGGACTGACTGGTTTCCTCCGTATTTTCTGACGGCACGGTAGTAATTACGGGCATAAAAATCCGGTCCACACCCTTTTCCGCCAGATTCCGGATATGTCCGTGCACCAGCTTGGCCGGGAAACAGACTGTATCTGAAGTAACAGCCGACAGTCCCTGTTCGTACATTTTCCGGGTGCTGAAATCCGAAAACTGTACATGAAATCCCAGGCTCTCCCAGAACGTGGTCCAGAAAGGCGCTGTCTCCCAGAAGGAAAGTACCCGGGGAATTCCGATGGTCAGACCTCTGTCCGGCATCAGCTTTGGATGTCTGTATTTCCGGAAAAGCAGCTTTTCTCTTACCTGGAACAGATTCGGAACCTTTCCGGACTGCTGATTCTTTTCCTTTAACAGCTCTCTTACATTCTGATCCTTCGGATCTCCCAGAATCTCTCCCCGTTCACAGCGGTTATTGGTAATCCAGGACTGTCCGTTGGAAAAGCGCAGAATCGTCCTCTTGCAGTGATTATTACAGAACGGACAGGGAATATCCGCCTCCTGCTGCCAGGTAAAGTCATCCAGATCGTCCAGATCAATAAAGGTTCTCTCCACCGGCGCTTTCTCATACTGTTCCTTTGCGGTCAGAGCCGCGCCGATGGCTCCCATCAGCCCCGGATAAGGCGCACGGGTAACCTCTTTCCCGATATATTCTTCCAGCGCTCTGAGCACCGCGTCATTTTCAAAGGTTCCTCCCTGTACCACAATCCGGTCTCCCAGGGAATCTACGTTGGAGAGACGCACAACCTTCGTAAATACGTTTTCAATAATCGATCTGCACAGACCTGCCATAATATCTTCCGCACGTCTTCCGTTTCTCTGTTCCGTTATGATACTGCTGTTCATAAATACGGTACACCGGCTGCCAAGCACGGCAGGATGCCGGGATGAAAATGCCGCATCCGCAATCTGATCCACCGGAATATGCAGGGAAGACGCAAAGTTTTCAAGGAACGACCCGCAGCCGGAAGAACATGCCTCGTTTACAAGAATATTGGTAATAATCCCGTTTTCCAGCCAGATCGCCTTCATATCCTGGCCGCCGATATCCAGAATAAAAGAAGCGTCTTTCACGTATTTTTCCGCTGCCCGGGCATGGGCAACTGTTTCTACCGTATGGTACTCCGCCCGGAACGCCTTTGCAAACAGCTGTTCACCATATCCGGTAGTGCCTGCTGCAATAATATGAATCCTGCTTCCGGCCTTCCGGTACCGTTCTCTCATATCAATAAGCGCACGGCGTGCAACCTCCAGAGGAGATCCTTCATTCGGAGCATAGAAGGTATCAAGAAGCTCTCCGTCCTCTCCAAGAAGAACAAATTTTGTGGTTGTACTTCCGGAATCAATTCCAAGCCAGACAGAAATCTCCTTATTTTTTTCAATCTCTCTATGATGCTGTTCTGTTTTTTTATGTCTCCGGAAGAACTCCTGCCGCTCTTCTTCAGAAGCAAACAGCGGCGCGGCTTCCTCTGCACTGTTCTCTGTTATAACAGACTTTTTCTCGTTCAGAATCCGAAGCAGTTTTTCCGCTGTACAGTCTTTTCTCCGGGCAGGAATATTTGCAGCGGAAACAGCGGCGCCATAGGCTATCATCAGTTCCGAATGAGGCGGAACCAGGATATCCTCTTCGGAAAGGTTCAGCCGGCCGGCAAACACTTTGACCAGAACAGGGTTAAATGTAAGCGGGCCGCCTTCAAAGGCCACCGGCGGTTCGATCTCAAGTCCCTGTGCCAGGCCGCCTATGGTCTGTTTTGCTATGGCATGAAAAGCAGACAGCGCCAGATCCGCTTTCGAAATCCCCTGATTCAGCAGAGGCTGAATGTCTGTCTTCGCGTAGACGCCGCATCTTCCGGAAATGTCATAGACACATTTCCCTTCTGCCGCAAGGGAGTTAAACTCCTCCACCGGCACTTTCAGAACAGAAGCAATTTCATCAATAAATGCACCGGTTCCCCCGGCGCAGCTTCCGTTCATTCTCATATCGGCTACATTTAACGCCCCTGTATTCTCATCTTTCCGGAAGAAAATCATCTTGGCGTCCTGTCCGCCCAGCTCAATGGCTGTACCGATATTCTCATACTGACTCTTCAGAGCCTCTGCGTTCGCAGCTACTTCCTGAATAAATGGAACCCCCAGCTGCTCTGCTATGGGCTTTGCTCCGGAACCGGTCATACCCACTCGAAACAGAGTGTGGGGGAACTTGTTTTCTAACTGCTCCAGTACGTAGATCACGCTTTGCACCTGATCCGCCTGGTGTCTTCTGTAATCAGAATAAAGAATTCTGCCGTCGCACGGATCCACAACGGTAACCTTGGTTGTGGTAGATCCGATATCAATGCCTGCTGTCAGATTTTTATAATCTGCAGGCCTGTTTTTTTCATTTGTCACTTTATCACTTACTTTCTCTTAGGTTATCTCTGTAAAAGGGAAAAACCCTCTTTGAATATTTTACTACCGCTTTTGCCGGATTTACAACCGCGGATCTTTTTTTCTCGAATATGACGGACAGACGGCCCGAAATCCGGTCTTTTCCGGGCATATTGCTCATGAAACAGTACCTTTCCTGGCCTTCCGGCTCTTCCGGATTTGCCTTTCGTCCGCCTGGCCGCCCATAGAAAATAACCAGCTGTCAGGACATCCGCCTGATGCTGGTTATGTGTATTTTCTATCTGTTTTTACTCATCAAATTCTAATGTCAGATATTTGAAGCGTTCGTCATGCCACTTTTTTACAACCTTCCCTGATCTGGTTTTCAGCCGTTCGCGGTTCGTAAAATTGCCGCTGGCCCCGTAGGCATGTTCAAGCATATACCAGTAGGATGTGGGAAGTTTATTTTCCTCCACCTGTAAAATATCACCGATCTCGCAGCAGTCCGGCGTCTCGGTCGTAAAGTCCATTAATCTTGCCATACTATTTCTCAGCTCCCTGCTTATTTCTTACTCTGCACTTTTGCACGGTATCTATTATATAAAAAATCAGTTCCCTTTTCCATATATTTTCTCTCCTGTAACCGTACTTTTCATCTTCGGGAAAATCTGCTGCAGTGTCTGATCTGTAAACCATCTGTCCAGTATATATTCTGCATAGTTGCCCGCCGGCTTCTGCTGCTGGCGCTCATGCATCCGCAGAAGCGCAGCTCCTGTCAGGACCTGGGATGAAACAAGAAAGATAACAAAGGCTCTCACTGCGGTCCGGAAGGATTTCCCTTTGCGGTTTTCCATCTTATCTTCCAGCAGCGGATACACATTCCGCACCCACAGTACGCCGATTCCTCCCCATACGAGACAGAACGGCAGGTTAATATATTTTCCTATATGAAACGGCACTCCCGAATAATCCCAGAATGTTACCTGAAGCAGATGTTCTCCCAGATAGCCGCACAGAAATTCAAACCCGGCTCCCACAACCGTACATTTCAAAAAGATATAGGCCGGATGGCTCCATCTGTTGTTTACTGTAAAAAGCTGTACGAGTACCCCGCCCAGCCCCCAGACACAGCTGATCGGGAAAAACATATCGCTGGTCCGGCTGGTGAATTCTCCAAAATCAATCCAGCACCACAGAGATTCAATAAAAAAGCCGGCCACACCGCATATAACATAAATCCAGAACAGTCTGTAAAATCCTGATGTGATCTCATCCTTCTGTATTTTTTCCGTCCTGCATCCAATCACATTTTCCATAACTCTTCTTTCGTAACTCCTTCCCCTTGCTGCCTGTATCCTGCATATCCGGGGCGCGCACAGAAAGCGGCCCTGCGCGGTATGCATTCAATTTACCAAATAAATGTAAATAAGCAGTTCCCCTGTCATTCCCTTCTTTTCAGGAAACATAAACTGATTATACCACACACTGAGGCATCTGTTCAAAACAAAATGCCCCGTATCGTCATTGCTCTGTTACTGAATACACTGTTTTTCCATAGAAAAAGACCCCGCTTTCTTATTTCATTTTTGTTTTCATCTGACAAATATAATAATAAGCGAAGTCTGTTGTTCTTTTGTTTATGTAGTATTTCTGTTTTATTAATTCTTTGCGATCCTACCGATTTTGAATATCTTTCATTCCCTTTTTCTGTTTCGATCTGTAAGATTCTATTTTCAGCAATTACAGTCCCAGTCCGTTCACCCAGTCCTGTACATCTGATGCATCCGCTCCTGAACGGAATCGCTCTCCATCCTGCCAGTCGCCTGTGCCTGCCAGATCTGCCAGAAGAGTTCCGCTGTCACCGATTCCGGATGAGGAAGACGTACAGAACGGAATGACCGTCTTTCCGGTAAAGTCATTGTTCTCTACAAAGGTATCCACCGGCCATGCGGCGATGCCCCACCAGATCGGATATCCGACAAAGACCGTATCATAGGAATCCCAGTTATCCACCGTTGTTGACACAAGTTCCACATCTCTTAAACTCTCATCCGCATATTCCTTAGAAACACGGCTGTTATCATCTGTATAGTCAAGATCCGCATCTGTATACGGTTCTGCCGGCTCCAGCTCAAAGAGATCGCCTCCGGTGGTATCCGCAATTGTCTCCGCCACTGCCTGCGTATTTCCTGTCGCCGAATAATACACAACCAGTACATTTCCGGAGCCTGCTGATGTATCTGAACCGGCAGTCTGATCTGCAGTCTCCCCCGTATTATCCTGTGCGTCTGTCCGGCCTGTCTCTGCCGTACCGCTCCCCTGACCGTTATCCGGATCAGAACCGCATCCTGTCATGATTCCTATTGCCGCCGTTACAGCAAGAATCACAGCTAATATTTTTTTTGCTTTCATTATAATTCCTTCTCCTTTCAGGCAGAATCAAATTTTTCTGTTTCTTTTTCTTTGTTACATGTTCAGTATCGCTGAATACCAGGGCCGCGAAAATTTTCTGTTTGTTATCCCGTCCGCTTCTTTAAGGAAAAACTATTTTTGCTTTTTTCTTCCGCATTTTATCAGAATTTTACTGAGGTAATGGCCTGCAAATACAAAAAATCCCATGGCAGCCAGATAATCCAGGACAAAAAAGACAACCGGCTCTGAATAGTCGAAAAAGACAAAATACACCTGCATCAGCATGTAGCTTAAAATTTCTCTCTTTATAAAAGCATAAACTCCGTACACAGCAATCCCGGTTCCGGCTATCCGTGAAATCCATCTGCGGACCGGAGACGGCTTCTGAAACATTTTCCCTGCCATTCCGGTCATAATGCCCCAGTGAATGCCCAGATGAAGAGACATCAGCACGAATCCCCAGTAAGCACTGGTCATATGAACCACTCTTGCCCAAGAAGCGGCCCCTCTGATATCCAGAAACGTAAACAGACGCCGGGATAAAATTATACCGCTGGCCATGGAGTCCAGCATACAGATCAGAATCAGTACCGCCAGTATGGTCTGTACAACCCGCATGGGAGTATATCTGCTCTTTATCAGATTTCCTGTCCATTTCCGGTTCAGAATATGATGAATGATAAAGAGCAGAAACATTCCCGTTCCGATCCACTCATGCGCCGCCTCTCCGATCATTTCGTAAGGCATCAGAAGCAAAAGCGCAATTGTCATCAGAAGGTCTGCTGCAAGTTTCATTTTCTGTTTTGTCTTCATACCTGTTCTCCTTTCCCCTGAACCTGTTTCCACTATATCACCGGCGTTTTGAAGCGTCTAATACTTGTTTTTCATAGTATACTATGCTTTATCGGCATGTCTTTTCATATTTTTCTTGACTTTACAGAACACGATATGATAGAATCTTTCCCGCTGAGAAAATCCAGGTTTATATTGGAAACGTACATTCTCCTGAATGAATAACGAACAACACGGTTTTCTGCTGCTTGTATATTCATATTTATTAAAGGAGGATTTTTTATGCCAAAGACAAAATTTCAGGATGTAATTTTTACAATCATTATGGTATTTGTAATGGTCTATGCAATGATCTGCTACAATATTGCGCTGAGTACAGGGGGAATGAGTTATTCCGTTTTTCTGTCCGCTTTTCATGAACTGGTTATCATGGCCCCGGTAGCTTTTATTCTTGACTTTTTCCTTGTAGGAAGAATTGCAAAAAGAACAGCTTTTAAAATCGTCAATCCGGAAAAGGAAAACCCGTTTCACCTGGTACTGGCGATTTCCGCGGTATCTGTCATGTGGATGTGTCCGCTGATGAGCCTGGTGGCTGCAATCCTTTTTAAAAATGCCGGAACAGATCTGATCCCTGTATGGCTTCAGACTGTAGCTTTGAATTTTCCCATGGCGTTTTTCTGGCAGATGTGCTACGCAGGCCCCTTTGTAAGATTTGTGTTCCGCCATATCTTCCGGAATACGGATAACTAAGCAACACCCCTTTCTGTAATTATTTTTTTCTGAGAATTCACATTCTTCAGAAAATTTCCACTTGAATGCCTCCGTCAGAAGGTGTATACTTTTAAACAGGAATGATCGAGTAGGGGAGATTTTCTCTCCCCTCTCACACCACCGTACATGCCGTTCGGCATACGGCGGTTCAACATAACTTCAAAGCATGACGCTCATTGTAATAATCAAGACAACTTATAAGCCCTGCCTTCGCTAATACTTCTTTAGAGATTACGCGGGCAACGCATGTTTTAGTCACCACCCAATAATAGCGGTCTCCCCAATACGCTGTTTGTCTTGCAAGATCTTTTCCAATCCCCAGTTTCTGCAATCCCCATTGGCGCTTGCTTGGAACTTTCCATTGCTTCCAGATGATTACTCTGAGTCTTGTTCTTAAATGTGCGTCTATTTCTGTCATTACTGTTTTCATAGAACCGAGAGCATAGTAATTAATCCATCCCCTTGTCACCTGATTGATTTTCTTAATCTTGTTCGTGACTGTTCCCGGCATTTTCCTACAGGTTAGTTCTTTTAGTCTGTCTTTGAATTTCTTCACAGAGTCCTGATGGGGTCTGCACTTCCATTCTTTTGTTTTGCTGTCCTTGTAAAATCCAAAGCCAAGATACTTCAGCTTTGACGGTCTTGTGATGTGAGTCTTAGTCATGTTGACCTTTAATCCCAGTTTCCTCTGTATCCAGTCCGATACCGTCCGCATAACTCTTTTGGCACTCGATTCGCTTTTGACCGCTATGACACAGTCATCTGCGTATCTTGTGAACCGGAGTCCTCTTGTCTCCAATTCCTTATCAAGTTCATTCAGCATGATATTTGACAACAGCGGCGACAAATTTCCGCCCTGCGGAGTTCCGAGTTTGGTTTCTTCGTACCCCTCCGGCGTCATGACTCCTGCTTTCAAGTACTTGCGGATTAGGGATTCTGTATCCCCATCATTGATAATGTTATGGACCAGGCTCATCAGCTTGTCCTGTGGTACGTTATCGAAGAATTTCTCCAGGTCGATATCTACTATCCACTCATATCCCTCGTTTAAATATGCAAGCAGTTGCCTGATTGCCATTTCACAGCTTCGGTTCGGTCTGAAGCCGTAACTCCACTCTGAGAACAAGGGCTCACACATGGGGCTTATCACCTGTACGATACCTTGCTGGAGTACCCTGTCCATTACAGTCGGGATTCCCAGCTTTCTCACTCCACCGTCCGGTTTGGGGATTTCTACTCTCCTGACCGGCTGTGGTTTGTATTCCCTGCGTCTGATTTGATTCCGGATACTATCCCAGTTCTCTTTGATGTAGTCGCCGAGTTCTTCAATCGTTACCTCATCCACTCCTCCTGCACCTTTGTTGGCACAGACTCTTTTGTATGCGGTGTTCATGTTGTCTTTGGAAAGTATCTTTTCCAACAGTTCTGACATTGCCTTGTGTGCTTTCTCCTTTCCGTTTC
>USFD01000058.1 GCA_900553885.1 uncultured Ruminococcus sp. | reverse complement strand
AATTTAGTAAAACAAAAACCCTGGGTGCAGGCGTTAGGATTTTCAATGGAGCTGTTCGAGCGGAACGTGAGTTTCCATTGAAAATCCTGTTTTTAGCCTGTATCCAGGGTTTTTCTGTTTTACTTTGTTCTGCGGAACGGAGATCAAAATCTCCTCAGCCGCTCTCCGAATACGATTTCTGTTGACTCTGTATCAAAGTATTTTCGGATCCTTTTCCGGTCCCATGTCACAGATGAATTTAAATTTCAAGCTCGGCCCAGCGCTCGTACAGTTCTTCCAGCCGTGCTTCATTTTCACTTTTTTCCTGTGCCAGCTCCTGGCATCTGACGGAACTTGAGTATACTTCTTCCAGCGTCAGTTCGTGGTCGATCTGCGTATTTCTTTCTTCCAGGCGGCTGATTTCTTCCTCGGTCTTTTTGAGGTCGTTTTTCCGCTTCCTTTCTTTTGCCTGAAGTTCTTTCTGTTCCTGCCAGCTGAGCTTTGAGCCGGAAGGGGCAGAGGCGCTGCCCGGAACCGGAGATACTCCGGAAGCAGCTGAAGCCGTCGGAGCTGCCGGAGTATTTCCGGCAGGAACAGATGCATAAGCCTGGGTCAGTTCCTCCCTTTTTTCAAGATAATAGTCATAATTTCCGATATAGTTTACAAAAGTCTGGTTTACCAGCTCAAGGATCCTGGAAGCGGTCTGATTGATAAAATATCTGTCATGAGAAACATAAAGGACAGTGCCGCTGTAATTGTTCAGAGCTTCTTCCAGAATCTCTTTTGATGTAATATCCAGATGGTTGGTCGGCTCGTCCAGGATAAGAAAGTTCGCTTCGGAGAGCATCAGTTTTGCCAGAGATACCCGTCCCTTTTCTCCACCGCTCAGAGAAGAAATTTCTTTAAACACATCATCTCCGGTAAACTGAAAGGCTGCCAGGGTATTGCGGATTTCTGTATTGTTAAGAGCAGGGTAGTCGTCTGAAATCTCCTGGAATATGGTTTTATCATCGTGGAGTACGTGGTGTTCCTGATCGTAATAACCGATATTTACTTTGGATCCCAGGGTAAAAGAACCGCTGTCTGCAGGAATAACCTGATTCAGTATTTTCAAAAGGGTGGTCTTTCCGGTTCCGTTGTCGCCGATGACCGCCACGTGTTCGCCGCGTTTTATTTCAAAGCTGACATCACGGAAAAGAATCTGCCCGTCAAACTGTTTTGACAGATTTTCTACGGAAAGTACATCGTTTCCGCTTACACAGGAAGGCTCCAGTGAGAAAAACATTTCACTGGCAGCTTCCATGGGCTTTTCGACAGGCGTCATTTTGCTGAGCATTTTTTCACGGCTTTCTGCACGGCGGATCGACTTCTCGCGGTTGAAAGAGCGGAGCTTTTCAATTACGGCCTGCTGGTGGCGGATTTCTCTCTGCTGATTCAGGTATTCTTTCAGTCTGGCATCCCGCAGCATCTGCTTTTTCTCAGAGTAAGCCTTATAGTTTCCCATATACATCTGAATATGCCCGCGTTCGATTTCAATTACCTTTGTGACAACCCGGTTCAGAAAATAGCGGTCGTGGGAGACGATCAGCACAGCACCGGGATAATTCATCAGATAGTTTTCCAGCCAGGCAATGGAGTTCAGATCCAGATGGTTGGTCGGCTCATCCAGAAGAAGAATATCCGGGTTTTTCAGGAGCAGCTTGCCGAGCGAGACCCGCGTTTTCTGTCCGCCGGAGAGGGTGTCAGTCTGCTTGGAAAAAGCTTCCTCGGTAAAGCCCAGACCCTTCAGTACACCTGTGATTTCGCTTTCGCAGGCATATCCGTTTTTTGCTTCAAAATCCGACTGGAGACGGTTGTATGTTTCCAGCCGGGCATTGAGAGCGTCGCCGGACAGGTTCTTCAACTCCTGCTCAATGGAACGCAGCTGCTGTTCCATTTTGAAAATATCTGCTTTTGCGCTTTTGACCTCTTCATAGATGGTGCTTCCCTTCTGCATTGTCTGGTGCTGGGCCAGATAGCCGATGGTTTTTCCTCTGGCGAGAATTACTTCTCCGGAGTCCAGCGGCTCGCTTCCGATAATCATTTTCAGGACAGTGGTCTTTCCGGCTCCGTTGACCCCTACAAGGGCCGCTTTTTCCCGTTCTTCGATATGAAAGGATCCGTTGGATACAATGACCTGATCCCCGAAAGCTTTTTCTATATTATGACATGCCAGTATCATGTTGTTTCTCCTTGTAAAAATGTATATAAATCCAGTTATTACAGTCCACAGAACATTATAACGGAAAAACGGGAAAAGTAAAGTTTGACATAATATTAACTATTTTATATAATAAAAATGATTGCGAATAGCGTACTTGAATGATGGAGGTCGGTAAACATTGGAACACAGAAAAATATCCCGCGCAGTGATTTCCAGACTGCCGAGATACTACAGGTATCTTGGAGATCTGCTGGAGGCGGGCGTAGAGAGGATATCTTCCAATGATCTGAGCAAGAAGATGCAGGTGACTGCGTCTCAGATCAGACAGGATTTAAATAATTTTGGCGGTTTTGGCCAGCAGGGATACGGATATAATGTAAAGTATCTCTATACGGAGATCGGCAAGATTCTCGGCCTTGACAGGACACATAATTTTATTATTATCGGAGCAGGCAATCTGGGACAGGCGCTTGCAAATTATGCAGCTTTTGAGAGAAGCGGGTTTATTTTAAAAAGTCTTTTTGATGTCAACCCCCGCCTGGAAGGTGTGGCGATCAGAGGTATTCCGGTAAGGATGATGGATGAACTTGTGGATTTCCTCAAAGAGAATGATATTGAGATAGCAGCGCTTACCATACCGAAGTCAAAGGCAGTTGAAGTGGCGGATATCCTGGTGGCGAACGGAATCAAGGCAATCTGGAATTTTGCCCACACAGATCTGAACCTCCCGGAAGATGTGATTGTTGAGAGCGTACATCTGTCAGACAGTCTTATGACGTTATCCTATAATGTCAGCCAGCGAATGGAAGGAATTACAGAATAGAAAATGGATTTGTGAAGGGACCCCGCAGCGTGCTGCGGGGTTCTTAAGAGAAAGGACGGGTGTGAAAATGAGATATCTTCCGGATGGAAAACAGATGAACGAGGCAGACCGTCATACAATTGAAGATCTGGGTGTTCCCTCTCTTGTCCTGATGGAGAGAGCAGCGCTTGAATCAGTGGAGACCATGGAAAAAGCGGGCATAGATACATCCAGGGCACTTGTAGTCTGCGGCAGCGGAAATAACGGCGGTGACGGCTTCGCAGCAGCCAGAATTCTGACAGAAAGAGGCAGACAGGCCGACATTGTTTTTGCGGGAAAAGAGTCCTCCCTGAGTCAGGAGTGCAGGATTCAGAAACAGATTGCCGAAAATATGGGACTTCGGATTTTCACAGAATTTCCGGCAGAAGAATATACTGTTATAATAGACGCGGTTTTCGGCGTGGGGCTTAGCCGCGAGATTACCGGGTCTTATAAAGATATGATCCAGGCAATGAACCGCGCACCCGGCCGCAAAGTTGCTATTGACATTCCCTCCGGTGTATGCGCCGGTGACGGCCGTGTCCTGGGAATTGCTTTTCAGGCGGAACTGACTGTGGGAATGGCATGTACCAAACTCGGATGCGAACTGTACCCCGGAAAGAATTATGCCGGTCAGACGGCGGCGGTGCCTATTGGCATTGATCCGGGATTCTTTTCAGACAGAAAAGAGGTTTTCCAGACTTACGAACGGGAAGATCTTTCCCGTCTTCTTCCGCTCAGAAAACCAGACTCCCATAAGGGAAGTTATGGGAAGGTTCTTATGATTACAGGCAGTTACGGAATGGCAGGGGCTTCCTGCCTGGCGGCTCTGGCGGCTTATACTGCGGGAGCGGGGCTTGTGCAGATCTATACACCGGCTGATAACCGGGTGATTGTTCAGCAGCTCCTGCCTGAAGCCGTTCTGTCCTGCTATAACGGCTATGAAGAAGAGAAGCTGGATGAACTTCTTGAATGGGCGGACGTGGTATGTATCGGATGCGGCCTGGGGACAGACCGGCAGGCTGAGCAGATCCTGATCCATACAATAGAGAATGTAAAGGTGCCTTGTGTCGTGGATGCGGATGGCATTAATCTGCTCAGCAGACACAAAGAACTGTTAAGCCATACTGCGGCGCCTCTGATCCTGACGCCGCATATGATGGAAATGTCCCGTCTGACAGGTTGTACGGTGAAGAGAATAAAAGAAGACAGAATTGAGATTCTCAGAAGGTTTACCGAAAGCTGTCCCGCGGTATGTGTACTGAAAGACAGCAGAACAATTGTGGCTCAGAAAGGGAATCATCCGTTTATCAACCTTGCGGGCAACAGCGGGATGGCCAAAGCCGGATCCGGAGATGTGCTTGCAGGAGTGATTACGGGGCTCCTTGCTCAGGGAATGACGCCTTTTGAAGGTGCGGCGCTGGGAGTATATCTTCATGCATGCGGCGGAGATGAAAGCAGAGATCGTCTGGGAAGTTACAGTATGGTGGCAAGGGATCTGATAAAAGGAATACAGGTGTGCCTGAAAAAGGCAGAGGAGCAGAAAGAAAAATGAAAGAATATAACAGAGTATACGCAAAGATAGATCTGGATGCGGCTGCATATAATATGGAACAGATGAAAAACAGAATCGGCAGCGGCGCCAGACTGATCGCAGTAGTGAAAACGGATGCTTACGGACATGGTGCCGTGCCTCTTGCAGAAGTGTTTGAAAAACTGGATTATGTGTGGGGATATGCAGTCGCCAGTCTGGATGAGGGAATGATCCTGAGAAAACATGGGATAAAGAAACCGATCCTTGTTCTGGGCTGCGTTTTCCCGGACCAGTATGATGAGATGGTCCGAAGTGAAATACGGGCAGCTGTTTATACGGAAGAGATGGCCCGGGGAATGGCGGAAGCGGCAAAGAGAGCCGGGAAGAACGCATATATTCATATCAAGATTGATACCGGCATGGGAAGAATCGGATTTCCGGTTTCAGAAGAAAGCGCAGAGATTATCGGGCGGATCAGCAGACTGGAAAATATACAAATCGAAGGAATGTTCACTCATTTCGCCAAAGCGGATGAAACGGATAAAACATATACCTATGGCCAGCATAAAAAGTTTATGTGGATGAAAGAACAGATGGAAAAGAGAGGGGTGGAAATTCCGTATTACGACTGTGATAACAGTGCCGGAATTATTGACTTCCCGGATATGAAGCATGATCTGGCCAGAGCAGGCATATCTACGTACGGCATGTATCCTTCGGAAGAAGTAAATCAGGATGCGGTTGACCTGAAGCCTGTTTTGTCGCTGGTCAGCCATGTAATATTTGTAAAAACAGTGGAGCCGGGGACTTCGATCAGCTACGGAGGAACCTTTGTCGCTCCGAAGCAGATGCGGGTAGCGACAATTCCTGTAGGATACGGAGATGGTTACCCCCGTTCTCTGTCCAATAAAGGATCTGTACTGATTCATGGCAAAAGAGCCCGGATTCTGGGAAGGGTATGCATGGACCAGTTTATGGTGGATGTGACAGATATTCCGGACGTGAAATTTATGGATCAGGCTGTTCTGATCGGCGAGGATCAGGATGACAGAATTACAGTAGAAGAACTTGCAGAGCTCAGCGGCAGATTTAATTATGAGTTTGTCTGCTGCCTTGGAAAACGGATTCCCAGGGTGTACACATCCGGAGGCCGGATTGTAAAACAGACGGACTACTTTGAATGACGGGCTGTGCGGCGGAAGGAAAAACAGAAAACAGGATGTGCCGTCTGATCAGTTCCTTTTGAATACATCCGAAAAAAACGGAAATACTGAAGTATGCTTCTTTTATGTGAGAGACATGAAAAAAGAATGCAAGTATGAAATCGGAGTGTGAAAAAGTTGAATATCAGACGTGGAGATATTTATTATGCAGACTTAAGTCCTGTAGTCGGATCCGAGCAGGGAGGAATCCGCCCTGTTCTTATCATTCAGAACAATGTGGGAAACCGCCATAGTCCGACTGTTATCTGTGCTGCTATCACATCAAAGATGAATAAGGCGAAGCTTCCGACGCATATAGAGATCAGTGCCAGAAACTATAAAATTGTTAAAAATTCCGTGATTCTGCTTGAGCAGATCCGCACTATTGATAAACAGCGTCTCAAAGAGTTTGTCTGTCATATTGACCCGGATATGATGAAAAATGTAGACCAGGCCATTCGTGTCAGCCTGGAGCTTCCTACATAGACTTCTTTACAGAATGTAAAAAGAGTGATAAAATTGAAGGGCATATAGTGCGGACAGCGCCTGAGGGCGCTGCTTTTAATGAGAGAAAGAGAAAAGAGGAGAATACACCATGTCAGGACATTCAAAATTTGCCAATATTAAACATAAGAAAGAAAAAAATGATGCTGCAAAGGGAAAGATTTTTACAAAAATCGGACGTGAGCTTGCAGTTGCAGTAAAAGAGGGCGGCGGAGCAGATCCGGCCAATAACAGCAGACTCCGTGATGTTATTGCAAAAGCAAAGGCAAATAATATGCCCAACGATACGATTGAGAGAAATATCAAAAAGGCTGCAGGAGAAGGATCTGCAGATAACTACGAGCATATTACATATGAAGGCTACGGCCCTAACGGAACAGCAATTATCGTAAAGACACTTACAGATAATAAAAACAGGACAGCTTCCAATGTAAGAAATGCATTTACGAAGGGAAACGGAAACGTAGGAACACCCGGATGTGTATCTTTTATGTTTGATGAAAAAGGACAGATCTTTGTAGCAAAAGAAGACTGTGATATGGATGCTGACGAACTGATGATGCTGGCGCTGGATGCAGGGGCCGAAGATTTTGTTGAGGACGAGGAAAGCTATGAGATTCTCACCGCGCCGGAGGCTTTCAGTGATGTACGTCTGAAACTTGAGGAGGCAGGAATTCCCATGGCAGGGGCCGAAGTTACCATGATTCCTCAGACATATGTAGAACTGACTGACGAGGAGGATATTAAGAATATCCAGAAAACACTGGATCTGCTTGAAGAGGACGACGACGTTCAGGATGTATATCACAACTGGAATGAGTAAAGGAGCAGAAGATGGAGAAAGAAAAGATTCGTAATGAATTGATTGCAGTATTTGAAGAAACAATGGACTGCAAATTCAGAAAAAAACATTACGCTTCTGATATGGAAGAAATGCTGAAAAAATACGCTGATTTTTTCCGTGAGACGCTGGAGCAGTGCGAGGAATCGGAAGAGATGAGAACATTCGTTGTTTCCTGTATTCCGGAATACGCGCTTTCGCAGCTGAAAGGGATCTCCTCCAAAAGAAAGCGGGAATTGAAAGCATTTGATTACAATCTGAATATGGTGGCTTATTTTCTGCCTCTTCTGGGAGAAACCGAATCAGAAAAAAAGGAAGAGCTTATCAAGGATATTACAGAGATCTGGAATAAGCAGATCCCGGACGCAAAGATTGCATTTTCCAGCTACGAAAATATAAAAAAAGGATTCCGCAGGAGTGTTTTCTGCTATATTACCACTGCAGTCTGCAGAAGTATGGGCAGGCCCGACGACTGTTATGAATTGAATACGCTGAGAAATTACAGAGACTCTTACCTCCTTTCCACTGACAAAGGAAAAGAAATGGTAGAGGAGTATTATAATATCGCTCCTACAATTGTGAAGAGGATTGACAAAAAAGCAGAGGCGGATAAAATCTACGAAGATATCTGGAAGACCTACCTCAGTCCGTGCATTACTTTGATTGAGAATGGAGAAAACGAAAAGTGCAGAGATCTGTACAGCAGCATGGTAAGGAAACTTGAGGCACAGTATTTATATTTACAGGAGGATTAAAACATGAGCAATTATAAGATTGAAACAAAATGTATCCAGTCCGGCTATGAACCGGGAAACGGAGAGCCCAGAATTCTTCCGATTTATCAGAGTACAACTTTCCGGTATACAAGCAGCGAGCAGATGGGAAGACTGTTCGACCTGGAGGAGTCCGGATATTTTTATACCCGTCTTCAGAATCCTACCAATGATGCTGTTGCGGCTAAGATATGCGATCTGGAAGGCGGCGTTGCAGCTATGCTGACTTCTTCCGGACAGGCAGCGAATTTTTATGCTATCATGAATATTGCCCAGGCAGGGGATCATATCGTATGTGCTTCCGCGCTTTACGGAGGTACATATAATCTGTTTGCACATACGATCAGAAAAATGGGAGTGGAAGCAACTTTCGTAGATCCGGACTGCACGCCGGAAGAGCTGGAAGCAGCATTCCAGGAGAATACAAAGGCTGTTTTCGGAGAGTCGATCGCTAATCCGGCTCTCATTGTGCTTGATTTTGAGAAATTCGCAGATGCTGCGCACAGACACGGGGTTCCGTTTATTGTGGATAATACATTTGCAACTCCGATCAACTGCCGGCCGTTTGAGTGGGGAGCAGATATCGTAACTCACTCCACAACAAAATATATGGACGGACATGCAGCCTGTGTGGGCGGCGCAATTGTGGACAGCGGAAACTTTGACTGGATGTCCTATGCGGATAAGTTCCCGGGTCTTACAACACCGGATGAGACTTATCATGGAATCGTGTACGCAGAGAAGTTCGGCAAGACAGCCTTTATTATGAAAGCAACAGCGCAGCTTATGAGAGATCTGGGATCGATTCAGTCTCCTCAGAATGCATTTCTTCTCAATATCGGGCTTGAGACACTGCACTTAAGAATGCCCAGACATTGTGAAAATGCACTGAAGGCTGCTCAGTATCTTCAGAATCACGAGAAAGTTGCATGGGTGAAATGTCCTTCTCTGCCGGGAGATAAATATTATGAACTGGCTCAGAAATATATGCCGAACGGTACATGCGGTGTTATTACATTCGGTCTGAAAGGCGGAAGAGAGGCAGCCGTTGAGATGATGGATAAACTGAAGATGATTGCGATTGTGACGCATGTGGCAGACGCGAGAAGCTGTGTGCTTCATCCGGCAAGCCATACCCATCGGCAGATGAATGATCAGGAACTGATGGAGGCAGGCGTTCAGCCGGATCTGATCCGTTTCAGTGTGGGAATTGAAAATATAGAAGATATTATCGCAGACCTGGAGCAGGCACTGCAGTAAAACAAAATGGTATGGGTGTATACAATTTATACTCATACCATTTTTAATGTTCTCCGGCAACTTTTTCTTTCATAAAGGTTTTACTGTATAAAAGATCAGCACTTTTCTTATACTATTCTATGTTAAAAAGTACCTGAAACAGAGAAGGAGGATACAGATATGCCGGAGAAAGAAAATGCAAATACGGAAGGCCCCAACGGAAGTGAAGAGCAGGAAGACCAGGCAATCCGGGAGACCGGATCTCTGAAGCTGACCGGAAAAAGCGGAAAGCACGGGATCCGTCTGCTGACCATTATCGGAGAGATTGAAGGGCATGAGGCGGTATCCGGAAATACAAAGGCGACCAAATATGAACATCTGCTTCCGCGGCTGGCAGAAGCGGAGGAGGACGAGGATACAGAAGGTGTTCTGATTCTTCTCAATACGCTGGGCGGAGATGTGGAGGCAGGCCTTGCGATTGCGGAGATGATTGCGTCTCTCAGTAAACCTACAGTCTCGCTTGTGCTGGGAGGCAGTCATTCCATCGGAGGGCCTCTGGCCGTGTCGGCAGACTATTCCTTTATTGTACCGACAGGAACCATGATTGTTCATCCGGTCCGCTCTACCGGAATGTTTATCGGTGTAATTCAGAGTTATCGCAATATAGAAAAAACGCAGGACAGAATTGCAAGATTTATTTCAGAACATTCCAAAATTTCGCAGGAACGCCTGCTGGAGCTTATGCTGGATTCTACCCAGCTTGTAAAAGATGTGGGAACTATGCTGGAAGGGGAGGATGCGGTCCGGGAAGGTCTGATTGATGAAGTGGGAGGAATCAGCCAGGCTTTTGCCAAACTGCACGAAATGATTGAGGAGAGAAGGAAAAATTTGTAATGACACAAATTTTAAATAATGATATACTAGAATCAGTATGTGTAATTAATTAAGGGGGATTCATATGGCTGCGAAACCTACAAAGAAGAAGAAATCAACCAGGGGAAGGCCGAAGAAAGAGCAGCAGAATCAGGAGATCAGAGGGGAGATTATTATTCTGATCGCACTTGCGGTATGCATTCTGCTTGTTCTGAGCAATTTCGGCATGGGAGGAATTGTCGGAGAGGCTGTTTCATCTGTATTTTTCGGTCTCTTCGGCATTATGGCATATGTTCTGCCTTTTGCCGCCTTTGGCATCAGTGCATTTCTCGTATCTAACCGGGGAAATGCACACGCTTACATAAAGATAGGGGCAGCGGTTGTACTGTTCCTGCTCCTTACTGCTGTATTCGGGCTGATTTTCGACCAGTATAAGCCGGGGATATCTCTGCTTACGTATTATCACAGATCCAGTATTCATCAGAATGCGGGAGGTCTGACCGGAGGATGTGTTGTCAGTCTCTTCTGTCCGCTGATCGGGGAAATCGGAACATATGTAGTCCTGTTTGTGCTTTGTATTATCTGTGTGATTCTGATTACAGAGAAGTCTCTTCTGGCACCTCTTGGCAGGAAAAGCAAAGAGGCTTACGAGGATGCAAAAAAGAAAAGACAGGAGACGGCTGCAATCCGGGAAAAGCACAGGAAAGAGGAAAGAGAGCAGAAAGAGGAAAAACAGAAGAAAGAAAGAAATTCCGTGGAAGCGGATAAGCGCCGGGATAATAAAGTGACCGGCGTCTCATTTGCCACCACACTTATGCCGGAAGGGGAAGAGAAGAAACGGAGAGGAAGAAAAAAATCTCCGGATGTTCATGAAATTATTCCGGATCCGGAGGAAACGGAGGCCGGAGATCCCTTTGATGAATTCGTGATTAACCGTGCCCAGCCTGAACAGTTTCAGGAAGAAAGCGAGAGGATGACGGAGCCGGAGATGGGACAGACGGAGGAACTTCCGTTTTCTCCGCCCGAAGATTCCGCTCCTGAAACCGGAAAGACCAGGCGCAATGCCCGCCAGGAGGCCAGAGAAGTTGCCGCAGAAGCGGCAAATGTGGCGGATACCGTGCGGCGTCAGGAGGAAAAGCCGCGGAAGACATATAAAATTCCGCCGCTGTCTCTGCTGGAAAAGGGACGAAAGTCCGTTGGAGATTCAGACGCTCATCTGAGAGCAACTGCACTGAAACTGGAACAGACACTTCAGAATTTCGGAGTGCGGGTCCATGTTACAAATGCAAGCTGCGGGCCGTCTGTTACAAGATATGAGCTGCAGCCGGAGCAGGGAGTTAAAGTCAGCAAAATCGTAGGACTTGCCGATGACATTAAACTGAATCTGGCGGTGGCGGATCTAAGAATAGAAGCGCCGATTCCCGGAAAAGCCGCAGTAGGTATAGAGGTGCCGAATAAAGAAAGTGTTCCGGTAAATCTTCGGGATATCCTTGAGTCTGCGGAATTCAAAAAAAGCAGATCTCCCATTACGTTTGCAGTGGGAAAGGATATTGCAGGCAAAGCGGTTGTGGCAGATATTGCAAAAATGCCCCATCTGCTTGTGGCAGGCGCTACCGGATCCGGAAAGTCTGTATGCATTAACACTCTTATCATGAGCATTATATATAAGGCGGATCCGGAAGAAGTGAAGCTGATTCTTGTAGATCCGAAAGTTGTGGAACTAAGTGTATATAACGGAATCCCTCATCTGATGATTCCGGTTGTCACGGATCCGAAGAAAGCGGCAGGTGCCCTGAACTGGGCTGTGGCTGAAATGGAAAAAAGATACAAGCTGTTTGCCGAATATAATGTAAGGGATCTGAAGGGATTCAACGCAAAAGTAAAAGAACAGCAGAACGGGGAAGAAAAGATAAAGAAACTTCCCCAGATCGTGATTATAATTGACGAGCTTGCAGATCTTATGATGGTTGCGCCAGGCGAGGTGGAAGGAGCTATCTGCCGTCTTGCACAGCTTGCGAGAGCAGCAGGCCTGCACCTGGTTCTGGCTACACAGAGACCTTCGGTAAATGTCATTACAGGCCTGATTAAGGCGAATATGCCGTCCAGAATTGCCTTTTCTGTTTCTTCCGGGGTAGATTCCCGAACGATTATAGATATGAACGGCGCAGAAAAACTTCTGGGAAAAGGCGATATGCTGTTTTATCCGTCCGGTTATCCGAAACCGGTGCGCGTCCAGGGGTCATTTGTATCGGATCAGGAAGTTCAGAAGGTTGTTGACTATCTGATCAGCAGCAATGGAAATGCCACATACAATGATGAGCTGGAAGAACATATGAATATAGATATTTCCGTCCAGACGCCGGGCGCCGGCCCGGACAGCAGAAATGAGCATGATGCATATTTTGCAGAGGCCGGACAGCTGATTATTGACAAAGAAAAAGCATCCATAGGGATGCTGCAGCGGATGTTCAAGATTGGATTTAACCGGGCGGCGAGAATCATGGATCAGCTGGCCGAAGCAGGCGTTGTAGGACCGGAAGAAGGAACGAAACCCAGAAAAGTACTTATGACAAAGGATGAGTTTGAACAATACCTGGCAGGACAGATGAAAGACCAGGGATAAGGAGGAAGACTATGAAGACAGATATTGAGATTGCACAGGAAGCACAGATGAATCCCATCGGACAGGTGGCTGAAAGTATTGGTATTTCAGAAGATGAGCTGGAGTTTTACGGAAAATACAAAGCAAAGCTTTCAGACGAGTTATGGGACCGGATTAAAGAAAATGAAAACGGCAAGCTTGTTCTTGTTACCGCAATTAATCCGACTCCTGCGGGAGAAGGAAAGACAACTACAACCGTCGGCCTGGGAGACGCTATGACAAGGCTCGGAAAGCGCACAGTTATTGCCCTCAGAGAGCCTTCGCTGGGCCCCTGCTTCGGAATTAAAGGAGGAGCAGCCGGAGGCGGATATGCCCAGGTAGTTCCTATGGACGAGCTGAACCTTCATTTTACAGGAGATTTTCATGCAATTACATCTGCCAACAATCTGCTCGCAGCGATGCTGGACAATCACATTCAGCAGGGAAATGCCCTCAGAATTGATCCCCGGCAGGTTGTGTGGAAGAGATGTCTGGATATGAATGACAGAGTGCTCCGCAATGTTGTGGTAGGACTTGGAAGTAAAATGGACGGAATGGTAAGAGAAGATCATTTCGTAATTACGGTGGCATCTGAAATTATGGCAATTCTCTGCCTGGCTGAAAATCTGGCTGATCTGAAAAAGAGGCTGGGACGGATTATCGTAGCATATAATTTTGACGGGGAGCCGGTAACTGCAGATGATCTGAAGGCAACCGGCGCTATGGCAGCGCTGCTGAAAGACGCTATCAAGCCGAATCTGATCCAGACCCTCGAACATACACCGAGCCTTGTTCATGGCGGTCCCTTCGCAAATATCGCCCATGGATGCAATAGCGTAAGAGCTACCAAGATGGCTCTGAAGATGAGTGATATCACTATAACAGAAGCCGGATTCGGAGCTGATCTGGGAGCAGAGAAGTTTTTTGATATCAAATGCCGGCTTGCCGGGTTAAAACCGGATGCTGTTGTTTTAGTTGCAACTGTCCGCGCTTTGAAGTATAATGGAGGAGTTGCAAAGAGCGATCTGGGTGAAGAAAATCTGGAAGCTCTGGCTAAAGGAATTGTAAATCTTGAAAAACATATTGAAAATATACAGAAATATGATGTGCCTGTAATCGTAACACTGAATTCTTTTGTTACAGATACAGAAGCAGAATACGAATATATCCGGGAATTCTGTGAAGAAAAAGGATGCAGTTTCGCTTTATCAGAAGTATGGGAAAAAGGCGGAGAAGGCGGCATCGGTCTTGCAGAGAAGGTGCTGGAGACCTTGGAAACAGAGGAGAGTCATTTCCATACCCTTTACAGTGACAGTCTCAGCCTGGAAGAAAAAATCGAGTGTATAGCAAAGGAGATTTATGGAGCTGACGGCGTGGTTTATGAACCTGCCGCGAAGAAACAGCTTGCCAAAATTGCAGAGATGGGATTTTCTGAATTCCCGGTATGTATGGCGAAAAATCAGTATTCTCTTTCGGATGATGCGAAGAAACTTGGACGTCCTTCAGGATTCGATATCCACGTACGGGAAGTGTATGTGAGCGCAGGCGCCGGCTTTGTTGTGGCACTGACCGGTGCGGTAATGACTATGCCTGGTCTGCCTCGTGTTCCTGCAGCAAACGGGATTGACGTTACAGATGACGGAAAGATTACAGGACTGTTTTAACCAAAGGAGAAATCGATGGCACGGTTAATTGACGGGAAACAAATTTCAAATCAGATTAAGGATGAACTGAAAGAAGAAGTAGGCAGAATGAAGGAACAGGGAACAAAAATCTGTCTTGCCGTAATTCAGGTCGGGGCGGATCCCGCTTCCTCTGTTTATGTAAATAATAAGAAAAAAGCATGCGCTTATATTGGAATTGATTCCAGGGCATATGAGCTTCCGGAGGATACTTCAGAAGAAGAACTGGCTGCGCTGGTGGAGGAACTGAATGAGGATAGGGCTGTAAATGGCATTCTTGTGCAGCTGCCCCTTCCTTCCCATATTAATGAAGACAGAATCATCCGGACAATATCTCCGGACAAAGATGTGGATGGCTTTCATCCGGTCAGTGTCGGAAGACTCTGGCTGGGGGAAAAGGGCTTTGTGTCCTGTACACCGGCCGGGATTATTCAGCTCCTGAAACGTTCGGATGTCAAAATAGAAGGAAAAGAATGTGTGATTGTGGGACGGAGCAACATTGTCGGGAAACCTATGGCAGCCCTTCTTCTGCGGGAAAACGGCACTGTAACTGTCGCTCATTCCCGGACCGGAAATCTGAAAGAAATTACAAAGAGAGCGGATATCCTGGTTGTCGCAATAGGAAAGAAGGAATTTATTACCGCCGAATATGTAAAAGAAGGAGCGGTTGTTATTGATGTGGGAATCCACAGAGATGAAAACAATCATCTCTGCGGCGACGTGGATTTTAAATCTGTTGAACCTGTGGCGTCTGCCATCACTCCGGTTCCCGGAGGAGTCGGTCCTATGACTATTGCAATGCTGATGAATAACTGTGTGGAAAGTGTGCGCAGTCAGGAGGGATTACAATGAAATGTTTGCACTGCGGAGCGAATATTCCGGATGATCAGGTGATCTGTCCTGAATGTGGAGCAGAAGTGCAGATTGTGCCGGACTATAATCCGCTGGATGATGTTCTGACAAGGGAAGTCAAAGGTTCTGTGGAAGGTGCAACCCGCCAGATCAGATCCGGAGATATCAGAAGATATAACAACAGAAGAGGAGCTGCGGCGCAGAATGTAAATTCCACCCGTGTAATGAGTCAGGGAGAGATTGACCGTATCCGTGATGAACGAAGAGACAGGGGGCGCCGCGCGGGAGAACAGAATCGCGGCGGAGGCCGCAATACAGGCGGTATGCGTAATACAGGCAGAACCCCCAGAAATACGGGAGGCATGCAAAGCGGCAGATCTTCCGGAAATACAGGAAGCGTCCGTCAAAGCCGGGACACAGCCGGCCGGCAGCGTGATGACCGGAGACGCCAGCAGCAGATGAAAAAACGGGAGGCAGCGAAAAAACGTCGAAGAAATCTTCTGATTACGCTGTTTCTCCTTCTTGTTCTGATTGGCGTGGGAATTTATGTTGCGTATCAGAATTCTTATACCGGTGTGATGCGGAAAGGGTACAGCGCTCTCCAGTCCGGAAATTACGAACAGGCAGAGTCGTATTTTAACCGTGCGATCGTAAAAGATAAGTCAAGAGCCGAGGCATATACGGGACTCTCGGAAATATACATTGAACAGAACGACCTGGATTCGGCGGAATCCGTATTCCTGTCTGCACTGGAAACCCAGCCTACAAATGCAGATCTTTATCAGGCCGCGATTGATTTTTATGTGGATACAGAACAGCTGGATAAAATTTCACCTCTGCTGGCGGACTGCGAGGATGAGACGGTCCTCAATAAGGTGTCTGATTATGTGTCCGCGGCTCCGACGTTCAGTCTGGAAGGCGGGACCTATACAGAGGTGCAGGAGGTAACCATCAGCTCCTCTACCGGGGGAACGATCTATTATACAACAGATGGAACAGATCCTACTACATCCAGCGAGAAATATCAGGAGCCGATACTTCTGCAGGATGAAGGCGAAGTGGAAATTAACGCAATTGCAGTAAATGATAAAGATATTCCAAGTGTTACAGCTACTGTAAAATATACGATAGAATTTCCGATAGCAAGTGCGCCTGCAGTCAATCCGGCTACCGGACAGTATACCGAGCCGACCAAGATTACAATTACGGTGCCGGACGGATATACGGCTTATTACACAATGGATGGCACTACGCCGACCAGTGATTCGGAAAAATACACCGGCCCCATTGCTATGCCGGAAAATTCGCAGATTATTTTTAATGCCGTGCTGGTTAATGATAATAACGGCAAAACAACGGATGTTACTACACGAAATTATATAACACGAGCGGAGTAACTATAAATAACAGAAACAAGAAAAATGCAGCTGAGTTTTTTAAATAATTTGAAAAAAATTGTCAAATTGTTTACAAAACTCCGGTTGCATTTTTTTATACAAAGAGGTATAATATTCGTGTTAAAAAAATAACAAAAAAGGAGATGCTGATCATGAGCAGATTTTGTTTACCGCGTGATATTTATCACGGAAAAGGAAGCCTGGAAGAGCTTAAAAATTTAAAAGGGAAAAAGGCAATACTGGTTGTCGGAGGCGGCTCCATGAAGCGTCAGGGATTTCTTGACAAAGCTGTAAATTACCTGAAAGAAGCAGGTATGGAGGTACAGGTTTTTGAAGGCGTTGAGCCGGATCCGTCAGTTGAGACAGTTATGAAAGGTGCAGAAGCAATGCGTGCTTTTGAGCCGGACTGGATCGTAGCTATGGGCGGTGGTTCACCGATCGATGCTGCAAAAGCTATGTGGGCATTTTATGAATACCCGGAAACTTCATTTGAAGATCTCTGTACTCCGTTTAATTTCCCGGAACTGAGACAGAAAGCAAAATTTGCTGCAATTCCATCAACATCAGGAACTGCAACAGAGGTTACTGCATTTTCCGTTATAACAAATTATCAGACAGGCGTAAAATATCCGCTTGCTGATTTCAATATTACACCGGATGTAGCTATCGTTGATCCGGATCTTGTATCCGGCCTTCCGGTAAAACAGGTTGCCTATACAGGTATGGATGCACTTACACATGCAATCGAAGCTTATGTATCCACTCTTCACGGACCGTTCACAGATCCGCTTGCACTGCAGGCAATTGAGATGGTACTGGATTACCTTCCGGCATCTTATAACTGCAATATGGAAGCAAGAGAGCAGATGCACTATGCACAGTGTCTTGCCGGAATGGCATTCTCCAATGCTCTGCTTGGAATTGTTCACTCTATGGCTCATAAGACAGGTGCTGCATTCTCCACAGGCCACATCCCGCATGGATGCGCAAATGCAATCTATCTGCCGTATGTAATCGCATACAATGCAAAAGATCCGGTTGCGGCAAGCCGTTATGCAGAGATCGCCCGCAGAATGGGACTTGAAGGAAATTCAGAAAAAGCGCTGATTAACAGCTTAAGAGAGAAGATCAACGAGTTTAATGTAAAACTGAACATCCCGAGAACTCTGAAAGATTTCGGCATTAATGAAGATGAGTTCAAAGAGAAAGTGGCTCATATTGCCGAACTGGCTGTAGGAGATGCGTGCACAGGATCCAACCCGCGCGCAATTGATCCTGCAACTATGGAAAAACTTCTCACATGTACATATTACGGAACAGAAGTTGATTTCTAATCTGTCAGAAATGTTCTGACAAACCAGTTTATCTGCGAAAAAGCAGACCCGGATATGTCTCCGGCGTCTGCTTTTTTGCTTGCCTTTCCCACTCTATTGGCGTATTATAAAAAAAGGCAGTTTTTACAAGGAGGAGAATCATGTATAAGATATTGAAAGCAGAAAAACTGGCGGACAAGATCTTTCTTATGGATGTGCATGCGCCGCGTGTTGCCAGCCATTGTCAGCCAGGCCAGTTTGTTATCGTAAAGATGGACGAGAAGGGAGAAAGAATCCCTCTGACAATCTGTGATTATGACAGAGAAGCAGGAACGATTACAATTGTCGTCCAGGAAGTAGGCGCGTCAACGACAAAGATGGGTTCTCTGAAAGAAGGAGATTATTTCCGCGATTTTACAGGCCCGCTGGGATGTCCTTCTGAATTTGTACACGAAGATATCGACAGCCTTAAAAAGAAGAAAATGCTTTTTGTTGCCGGAGGAGTAGGCGCCGCGCCTGTTTATCCTCAGGTAAAATGGCTGAAAGAACGGGGAATTGACGCAGATGTAATTGTAGGAGCAAAGACAAAGAACATGCTCATACTTGAAGACGAGATGAAAGCCGTAGCCGGAAATTATTATCCGTGTACAGATGATGGTACATACGGACACGCAGGCATGGTTACCACAAAGATTGAAAAACTTGTGGAAGAAGGCAGGAAATATGACGTCTGTGTTGCAATCGGTCCCATGATTATGATGAAATTTGTCTGCCTCCTGACAAAGAAACTGGAGATTCCTACGATTGTCAGCATGAATCCGATTATGGTGGACGGCACAGGTATGTGCGGCGCCTGTCGTCTCCAGGTAGGCGACGAGATCAAATTTGCCTGCGTAGACGGACCGGAATTTGACGGACACCTGGTGGACTTTGACCAGGCAATGAAGAGAAGTCAGATGTATAAGACCGAAGAAGGCCGTGCGATGCTGAGGCTGCAGGAGGGCGATACCCATCACGGCGGATGCGGACATTGTGGAGGTGACGAATAATGGCTGATATGTTGAAAAAAGTGCCTGTCAGAGAGCAGGATCCGAAAGTACGTGCGACAAATTTTGATGAAGTTTGTCTTGGATACAATATGGAAGAGGCAATGGAAGAGGCACAGAGATGTCTGAACTGCAGGAATGCCAAATGCATCAAAGGATGTCCTGTATCCATTGATATTCCGGGATTTATTCATCAGGTAAAAGAAGGAAATATCGAAGAGGCTTATAAAGTAATCGGAAAATCCAGCGCTCTTCCGGCAATCTGCGGACGTGTCTGCCCTCAGGAGTCTCAGTGTGAGGGTGTCTGTATCCGCGGCATTAAAGGCGAGCCGGTATCCATCGGAAAACTGGAGCGGTTTGTTGCAGATTATGCACTGGAACATGATATTAAACCTGAAAAAGCTGTATTTATTGACGATGTCCTGGAAAATGTGGCGGAAGCCCGCTCCCAGGGAATTAATGCTGTCCATTTTAAAGGTCGGAAAGAGACAATCCAAAAATTATTGGAAGAATACGATGTGCAGTAAAAATAAGTGCACCCAAAATAAGACAACGCTCCATTATAAAAACCAATGGAGCGTTGTCTTATTGTTTTATTTATTGCGGTAGATAATATCCTCAAGGCTCGGACCATTGGAAACCATGGTGATGGGGAAGCCAATCTTCTCTTCCACAAATTCAATATATCTGCGGCAGTTTACGGGAAGGTCATCGTAGTTTTTGATGCCGCGGATGTCACAGTTCCAGCCCGGAAGCGTCTACAGAACCGGTTTTGCCTTTTCCAGCCTGCCGGTTGTGGGGAATTCTGTTGTAATCTCACCGTCAA
>USFD01000057.1 GCA_900553885.1 uncultured Ruminococcus sp. | reverse complement strand
ATGATTTAGGTATACATGGCATCTTTACTTTGTACTATTTTTATACTATCACTACGGCTTATATGCCGGTCTGCGCCGAGAAGAAGCTCTCGCCTTGCAATGGGATTGTGTGTTCCTCGATGCACCCACTCCATATATCTCTGTGCGGCGCGCATGGCGATCAGAGCATAACAGACCGGTTATCTCTACAACGCTTAAGACGAAAGCAGCAAGAAGGGATATTCCCATTCCCAAATGCCTTGTGAATTGTCTGCGGGAAGCCAAGGCTGCCTCCAAATCGGAATATGTGATTGCCGATAGTGAGGGACAGCCCTTGTCATATTCGCAGTTCAAACGTGTCTGGCAGTACATCGTTGTTCGGTCTACCAAGGAGCGTACCTATTATAAGTATGTGAACGGACAGAGCATCAAGTACACTGTTCAGCCGAGTCTGGGAGGACATCAGAAAAACAATCCCAACATTGTGTATAGCCTGGACTTCGATGTGACACCGCACCTGCTGCGGCATACCTACATCACCAATCTTCTGTATGCAGGTGTTGACCCCAAGACGGTCCAGTACCTTGCCGGACATGAGAACAGCAAGACAACTATGGACATCTATGCAAGAGTAAAGTATAATAAACCAGAACAGCTATTCGATGTAGTAAATTCTGCATTTCATCAAGCTGTCCCCTCGTAAAAGTGGCCTGTTTTTTGGTTAAGGAATAGGACAACCGAGGGGCCGAGGCTCAAAAAAGCCCGGAATATCAAGGAAAATCATCGCTCAGACGATTGAAATACGGACTCAAAGCAGCTCGTAGAGCTCCGCAGTTCTCCAAACGTTAATCTCGGTTACCCAAGAGATAATCAAAAGAGAATATGGAAATGCTTACAAACCCTGGAAACTCCTTATGTTTCCGGGGTTTTTCACTTCTCCGGAAACATTGTGGAAATTCCCCCTGACATTTCCCCGGTTATGGAAGAATATATGAAATTCCTGCAGAAGATGAAGAAAACGGCGCAGAAAATCAATGCCATGGAGTAGACAAAAATTCGTGAGCGCATAGAAGAAAAGAAACGAGAAGCGACACAGTAACATCCATTGCAGTTATCAAGGAATAGCAGATATTTTGCTTGATATCGAATGTTTGTTCTGGTAAAATGCAATCAGGCACTGCCGGAGAACGGTAGGCGGTTAGTCCTTCGACAGAGGGACTGAACCCTCTGATTACATAGAAATCTCTGTGAAGGGAAATCTGGGAAAGGAGGGCGAACTTATGAGTGATTATGAAATGCTCTCCATCGTTTTGATGATACTTGGTATTGTCGTTACGATCTTAATAGCATATATCAATCATACGAAAAAGTAACCGCCCCTCAGCCAAAGGATTGCGGTTACTTTTCGTAACTAACATGAATTTGGACTAACCGCTTATCGGTAGTGCCTATTTTTACAATTATACTAACAAAGATAGTAAGGATTGTCAAATTGAACTTAAAATAGAATAGTAGATAACTGTTCTAAAATTCTTCGTTGGAGATGTAAGGACATTGAGAAACATTGAATTCCCATATTGCTTCTTCAATAGCTTGAATACAAATAAGAATAATGAGTTGTTCGTTGATAATTCATCGAAGGCCTTAAATTTGTTTTTTCCTGATTTAGTTTGTAATATGAATTTTGTGAAACATATTTTGAGACCGTTATTTGATGATGGCAATATGTGGGTTTTTCGAGTGGAATATATTGTAACATATTATACTTATCGAGCAATTGAACGGTTAAAACATTATTGTGACAATAATATTGATCTGTGTATTGATTTGGGAGGGGTTACAGAGACGCTTGGTTCAGCAAAAAAATTATTCCAGTCTAAGTTCCGGCATTTTCGGTTACCCAAACGTTAATCAAATCGTTTATTTACGATCACAGAAGACCGGGAAGCCCGCAGAACAGCCAAAAGTTAAACAAGGCGGCCCCTGAGCCGCAATGTCTTTTGCAGCCCGGGAACCGCCCTGGTCTGAGTCCTGATCGATATTGATTATCTGGAACAGCGGAAGAGAAGCTCTTCCCATCTTCTGTCCACTTCCTTCTGAAATGCTTCCAGAAGATATTCATTTCCCTTCTTAAACAGATGTTTGAACCGGCCCTGAGGTCTTAAAAAGTCTTCAATAGGTTTCTTGTGTTTCGGCTCATAGTTCAGGATCCATTTGCCTTCCACCACTTCAAAGAGAGGCCAGTAGCAGGTCTCAACGCCAAGTTTACAGATTTCCATAATATCCGGAGTGTTATACCTCCATCCGCGGGGGCAGGGAGCCATAATATTCAGGAATGCCGCTCCTGGCGTATAGATTGCTTTCTCTGATTTGATGTGCAGATCTTTGAAGTTCTGTACGAAGGTCGTCTGAGCTACATAGGGAATATCATGGGCTGCTATAACGGACGCCAGATCCTTCCGGTTCTGGGGCTTGCCGTTGCTCTGGGAGCCTACCGGTGTGGTGGTTGTATCCGCATACATGGGAGTGGCGGATGAACGCTGGATTCCGGTATTCATATAAGCGCCGTTGTCGTAACATACATAAACGATATCATGGTTCCGTTCCATGGCGCCGGAAAGGGACTGGAGGCCGATATCGTAGGTGCCGCCGTCGCCGCCGAAGGTAATGAATTTGTATGTGGCGTCCAGTTTGCCTTTCTTTTTCAGCGCTTTGTATGCGCCTTCCACACCGCTTAAGGTTGAACCGGCGTTTTCAAAGGCATTGTGTATGTAGCTGTCCTGCCAGGACGTGTAGGGGTAGGTAAATGTAGATACCTCCAGACATCCGGTGGCATTTCCGATCACTGCCTTGTCTCCTTCGTGAAGTCCGCGGAGCACGTTGCGCACTGCAATGGTTCCGCCGCATCCTGCACACATTCTGTGGCCCGGAGCCAGACGCTCCGGTTTATTCATTGTTTCTTTAAAATTATAAGCCATTTTCTGCGTCCCTCCTTACTCTCTGAGTCCCATATAGCGATAAGTTTCGCCGGCGTCATCCTGATCAATCATCGTCTGCAGGTCCTCAAATACCTGTTCCATATCTTCCACGCGCACATCCCGTCCGCCAAGACCGTATATGATATTGGTTGCCAGGGCTGTGCTTCTTGCACGGAAAAGGGCTGCCATCACATCTGCTCCCAGCGGGCCGCCGTGATTGGAGTAGCTTTCCGCCCGATCCATAACAGCCACGGCTTTTACGTTTTTCAGCGCTTCTGCGATTGCTTCGGCCGGGAAGGGGCGGTAGAGACGGATTTTCAGAAGTCCTACTTTTTCGCCCTTTTCCCGCAGTCTGTCAATGGCATCTTTTGTGGTTCCTGCCGCGGAGCCGATCATTACAACTGCCCGCTCCGCGTCTTCCAGCCGGTATGCCTCGAAAAGAGCGTATTCCCTGCCGGATAATTGCGCGAATTCTTTTGCTACCTCCAGAACCACACGTTCTACGTGTTTCATGCCTTCGGCCTGATTCCTTTTTGCTTCCATATAATAATCGGTTACAGAGTAGGGGCCTACCGCCATGGGGCAGTCCGGATTGAGCAGGTAGTTTTCCGGTTCATATTCCCCGACGAAGGATCTGACCTCCTCATCTTCCAGAAGCTCAATATTCTCTACCGCATGGCTGGTAATAAATCCGTCCTGGCAGATCATGATGGGAAGTTTTACATCTTTATGCTCGGAGATCCGGAATGCCTGAACCATATTATCATAGGCTTCCTGGTTGTTCTCTGCGTACATCTGAATCCATCCGGAATCTCTGGCTCCCATACTGTCGGAGTGATCACAGTTGATATTGATCGGTCCGGACAGGGCACGGTTTACCAGAGCCAGAGCCAGGGGCAGCCGGTTGGAAGCGGCAATGTAAAGCTCCTCCCACATAAATGCAAGTCCGCAGGATGATGTCGCGGTCAGCGCCCGGGCGCCTGCAGCTGATGCCCCGATGGCAGCGCTCATGGAACTGTGTTCGCTCTCTACCGGGATAAACTCTGTATCCACTTGTCCATTTGCCACGAAGGAGGCAAAATACTGAGGAATCTCTGTGGACGGAGTGATGGGAAAGGCCGGAAATACATCCGGGTTAATCTGACGAAGCGCTTCTGCTACGGCTTCATTTCCTGATAAACGATCTCTTCTTGCCATTTTAATTCACCCCTTCCATAGTAATTGCCCCGAAGGGACATGCTTTCACGCAGATGCCGCAGCCCTTGCAGTGGTCATAGTCAAATCCGGCTCTTTTCTTGTCCTGAACCGGAATGCAGCTGTCCGGACAGACCGGGACACAGAGCAGACATTGCTTACAGTTTTCCTCGATAAATACCGGCTTGATGCTGCTCCATTCCCCGGTATTAAATTCTGCGGAAGTTCCCGCCCCGGCAATGATCATGCCTTCTGTCAGATCCTGCCATTTTGTTTTCAATCCCAGTTTACTGATATCTGTCGCCATTAGTGCACCTCCTCAAACGCCATTTCAAGGGCTTTCATATTCCCTTCGATTACTTCCGGCTTATTTGCAAATTTGTGGTGGAAAGAAGAACGCATTTCCCGGAGAAATGTATCCTTATCCATAATCTGAGCTACTTTTACAATTGCTGCAAGAAGCGGTGTATTGGGGAAATATTTTCCCAGGGCCGCCATGGAGATTTTTCTGGCGTCTATGGTATACACGGCTCCTTTGTAGCCCTTCAGATGGGGAATAATTTCTTCCTTGGGCCGTTCTGTGTTGATCAGAATGGCGCCGTCTTCTTTCAGCCCGCTGGTTACATCCACGGTCTCCAGCAGTGACTCGTCTACGACCACAACATACTGGGGATCGTAGATATTGGAATGGGCGCGGATTACAGTATCACTGATCCGGTTATAGGCGGTGATCGGCGCGCCCATACGCTCCGGTCCGTATTCCGGGAAACCCTGTACATATTTGCCTGTCTGAAATGCCACATCCGCAAGGAGCAGAGCAGCAGTTTTGGCACCCTGGCCGCCCCGGCCGTGCCATCTGATTTCTGTGTGGTTACTCATGTTCCTTCATCCTTTCTTTGTTGATTTATATACCGGCTTTCTGTATTTCTCTGCGAAAAGAAAAAAGGCCGTCCCCGAATAGGGACGGACCTTGAAAATTCCGCAACCACCCTGTTTCACAAAACAAGTAGGAATACTGCGCACCAGCATACGCGGTTTCTATAACGGGAAACGCCCGTGGAAACTTACAAATCAGTCTTCAGTCCCCATTCTCAGAGATGATTTTCGGAATCGGTCTTCCGCTGTCTTGCACCACCGGCAGCTCTCTGCAGGTAAGGATCCGCTTCCTACTCCTTCTCATCATAGAATTTAACTTACAGAGTGCAATCTGTTTTCTGATTACAGAAATTTTATCTTATAATTTCTGAAATGTCAACACAGTAAATTTATGCAGTTCATGTCTGCTTATAAATTTTTCCCCATAAATGTACTTTTTTTAAACCTTCTGCTGATTTTCTACGTCTTATATGCATAAAGGAGGGAAGGAGGAGTGAAAAGGACGGAAATTCAGGCGCTTATCCGGACATATGCAGAGCAGAGAAAGTTAAATTGCAGGGCGACCGGAGAACTGCTTGAAAAAATTTTAGAAATTGTGCTGCCGGATTTTAAGGGTGGGAGCACGGAAAATAAAAATCTGGAGAACAGTGGAGGAAAAGAAAAATGAAAATAAGAAAATATTTATTTGCGGGGCTGGCGGCCGGAGCTGTGGTAATGGCGCTGTCAGGATGTGGAAAGAAAGCGGAAGTGAGAATGACAGATTACGTGGCGATACACTTCAGCGGTCTGGATGGAGAAGGAAAAGCAGATGCCTATATTGATAAAGGCGCCTTAAAAAGAGATATTCTGGCCCAGATTTATGAGGAGCAAGAAGATCTGTCTGACAAGAAACTCCTGGAGGACCTGGGAGATTATAATGGTTTTGAAAATTCAATAACCTGCGAGCTGGATCGGGAAGAGGGGCTGAAAAATGGTGATGAAGTGACCCTTTCTGTATCCTGTGACAAGGAAATCGCCAAGGACTGCGGCATTAAAATTAACGGAGAACTGAAGAAGACTTATGAGGTGGAAGGACTTACAGAAAGGATTGAGCTGGATGCCTTTGACAATCCTTTTTTTAATACAGAGGACGGAATAGAAATTTCCTACTCCGGGCGAGACCCGTTTGGCAGAATTTTAATTGAAAATCATCTTTCGCGCAGAGAGCCGTTGTCAAAAGTAATATACAAGGCAGATAAAACAGAAAATATCAAAAAAGGAGACAAAATTACGATTACGGCCGAATTATCGTCCGGTCTGGAAGCAGACGGATATTATCTCAAAGAAACGTCCACGGTTGTGACAGTAGAAAATATAGACCGGTATCTGTCGGAACGCATAGAACCGGGTATATGGGAACAGATCGAGCCATACTGCGACCAGGAAATTACAGACGAACTGAACGGAACATTTTTCATTATGGACGGGGAGGACAGCTATCGGTTTGATAAGGATGAGGTGCTTTCCTTTGAAGGGATTACATACGGAACAGAGGCCTATCTGGCAACCTGCCGGGTAACGGACGGCAGAGAAGCATATAACATGCTGCTTGTGCCCTACTATATTCACGCCACACTTCCCGGGGGCATCAGGCTGGGGGAAAATGAGACGGCGACAGGCTATGCAATGATTAAAAATGTAATCCAGACAAAAGAAGGGTCAATAGATACAGAGGCGATTTCTGTGAGCCTGCCGGATTCATCCTATACGTCTCTTGTGCAGGCGGACAGCCAGTGTCTGGGTGAAATACGGACAAATTATGATCTTGTTCCGGTTACCCTGCAATAACAGATTCTTCGATGCGTCCTTTTCGGACGCGTGGTATAATGATTGCGTTTCATGCAATCCGGACTGGTCCTGACGGTCTGACCGGATCATCCGTAAGGAAAACTGCAGGAAAAGACTACAGGCAGACGTATGATAAATAAAGAGAGGAAACGATCAGAAGGGGGAAGATTATGAGATGTTTTAATTGCGGAAAGGAACTGGCGGATAATGCCAGGTTTTGTTCCGGGTGCGGGGAAGAGCAGGGGTTTTCGGAAGAACTGCTCTGCCGCGCCCGGTCCGGGGAGCAGGGGGCGCTCTCCGAGCTATACAGACGGACGTACGGAGCTGCGTACAGAACAGCGGCAGTTCTTATCCGGGATGAGGATGCGGTGATGGATATCCTGCAGGATTCTTATGTCAAGGCATTCCGGAATCTTCATCAGCTCAGAGAAGCAGATAAGTTCCGGGCCTGGATCAGGCGGATTGTACATAACAGCGCGGTAGACTGGCTGAGAAAAAGAAAGCCGGTCATGTTTTCCGAAATGTCCTATGAATCAGAAGGTACAGCAAAGATCCCGGACAACCGGGTATGCAGTCTTCCGGATGCTGTTATTGACCGGCGGGAAACAGCGCGGCTTATGGGAGAAATTCTTGAATACCGTATCAACGGCCGGAGCTGTTTCTGACGGAGTATCCGCTGCGGCCGGAACAAGTGCTGCAGGCGTGGCGGATACAGGGATTGCAGCAGGAGTATCCGCGGCAGGGACCAGTACCGGTACTGCTGCGGCGGGTGCGGCGGCAGCGGGAAGTGTCCCGGCAGGAGCAGCAGCGGCGGCAGGAGTGACGGGAAAGGCACTGGCTGTCAAAATTCTGATCGGTATTTTAGCGGCAGGTACGCTGGGAGGAACCGCCGGGGCTGTGTTTTATTATAATTCGCAGAACCAGAGGGAAGCATCCCCGGTACGGATTCCGGAGAAATCAGAACCGCCGGAGGATCCAGGCGGGGAGGAGACAGCTGCAGAGAATACGGAAGAACAATCAGCAGAGCTGCTCCGGGGCGCATGGGAAGCCCATGTGCAGGAAGGAGATGAAGATTATATCATGACCCTGGATTTTCAGGATCACGGGCAGGTGGAGTATATGACCGGCTGGGAGCAGAGCGAGGCAGCGCTTCTGTCCGCAGGAACCTATACAGTAAATGAAGATATTCTGTCCCTGGCATTTGAAGAAGATCAGGTCAGCGGCGAGACGATAAACTGGGAATGTACCTATCGCTTTTCGGCAGAGGATGAGACACTGGAGATGGAATATATTTCCGGGGACAGTATTAACAGATTTCAGCAGGAGGGAGATGTTTTTTATTATACCAGAACTGCAGAGGAGCAGTCCCGGGAGGAATCCGGAGCCGAGGCTGTTCTGTCGGCTGAGGAGGAACGATATATCAGGGAACAGCTCCGTGTGCCGGAAGACGCCCTGATAGAATTCCGTACCGGTGAAGAATATTACTGGGAAGGGGGCGGTATGACGCTTCTGCCTGTATCCCTTTATGAAAACGGCAGATATGTGGCAGGTGCGGATGTGGATAAAGAAACAAAGGAAATTGTCCGGTCGATAGCAAGTTATCAGAATGAATGAACCTCTCCGGATATTATTACAATATGTCAGTGAAGGGACAGTACAGTCCCTGCTCCCAAAGACGTCTTACAGGAGAAAGTTTATGACAGATTTTGAGCTGGAACAGTTAATAACAGAATATGGTGGGGATATTTACTCTTTCTGCTGCTGTCTGACCGGCAGCAGGCAGGAGGCGGACGACCTGTATCAGGACACATTTCTAAAGGCCGTGGAAAAGAAAGATATTCTTGACGCGGCGGGGAATCCGAAGAGTTATCTGTTGTCTGTAGCGGCACGGCTGTGGAAAAACCAGCGCCGGAAAGCTGCCTGGCGGAAACGGATTGCCGATGTGGAACAGGCCGGGACGGAACAGGCCGGGAATGCTGCCCGGGAAATTGAAGAAAACTGGCCGGAACATAAGCTTATCAGAGAAGAAGCAAGGAGAGCGGTGAGAAATGCGGTAAGCATGCTTCCCGATAAAATGAAAGTGACGGTATTGCTTTATTATATGGAAGAAAGAAGCGTGGAACAGATTGCGGACATTCTGCATATTCCCCGTGGAACCGTAAAGAGCAGGCTGCATCAGGCCAGGAAGATTTTGGAAAAAGAATTGGAGTATATGCTAAATGAATGACAGATTGGATCATATTTTAAAAGAGACTCTTGCTCCGGACCAGACACCAGATCTGCGGCTGAACCAGAAGATTCTGAATCAGGTAAAGGAGAGGAACAGAATGAAGAAAAAGCAGAAATGGGTTCCCGGAATCGTATTTTCTCTTGTATTTGCGCTGGCCGCAGGAACAGGAGTGGTATATGCGGCGTACAGACTGCTGACTCCGGAACAGACGGTAGAAAAAATCGGGGATAAGAAGCTTGCAGAGGCATTTTCAGGGGGAGATGCCGTTAACATTAATGAAACACAGCATTTTGAAAAATTTGATGTTACTCTGCTGGGAATTGCATCAGGCAGGGATATTGCGGAATATGTGACGGAGAAGAACGGGAAAATTCTGAATGACCGGACGTATATTGTAACTGCTGTCACTAGAACAGACGGAACTCCCATGCCGGAGAATACGTCGGATGAAGCCTACGGGGATCTGCGGTTTTTTGTGTCTCCGCTGATTCAGGGGTGCAATCCGGCGCTGGTCAATGTGATAACAATGGACGGTGTGTATACGGAATTTATACAGGATGATGTTCTGTACCGCCTGACAGAGTGCAGCAATATTGAAATTTTTGCGGATAGGACAGTTTATCTCTGTGTATCTGACGGGGATTTATATAATGAAGAGGCATATAATTATGACGAAAGTACAGGAAAAATCACCCGGGCAGAAGGTTATAAAGGGGTGAATGCGCTTTTTGAACTTCCGCTGGATCCGGCTCTGGCTGATCCGGAAGCGGCAGAAGAATATCTGGCGCCGCTGACCGGAAAAGAGGAAGGAGCTTCTGACGAGGATGTATATCTTCTGGGCAGTAAAGAGGCAGATGCATTTATGGAAAAGATAACTCCGGAAAATATTGACCAGTATGCAGAGCGGATCGAAGATTCGGTTCAGACATTCGGAGCGGATGAAGAAGGAATGCTATATTGCTATACGATGGAGAGCGGAGAAGTGGTAGCCAGGCATATAGAACGGGCAAGAGATTTCCCGGATGGAAAGCCGGGTATGTCTGACCGGATTTCATATTATAATGATGAAACGGGTGCGGAATCACTGATAATGGTTACCTTTACACTGAACGAGGACGATACGGTAACTGCGGCGGTATATGTTCCGCGGAAATAGGGATCGGATAACGGGAAGGGCTGGGAAGGCCCGGATGAGGGACAGCGCCGGGATACAGGAGGATTCCGCCCGGAGGAGCGGACAAAGAGAACCGGAGCGTTGTGCGGAAAATGAAAAAAGAGAACTTCCTCGGGGAAAGGGATACGGCAGATGCGGTATCCCTTTTTCCTTTCCGGAAATCTTTAGAATATCTTTTGATTCTTTTGAAAGCGACCTTTAGATTTATGCCTTATCCTGATAACAGTCAAGGAGGTACGGAGGATGAATATGCAGGAACTGACAGAATATTTCTTAAAATACGGTGCGCTTTTTATTTATCTGATCGTATTTCTTGAATACCTTAACCTTCCGGGATTCCCGGCGGGAGTGATTATGCCGCTGTCCGGGATCTGGGCTGCGCGGGGTGAGATCAGCTTTCCGATGGTCATGCTCATTACTCTGGCCGCAGGACTGACAGGCAGCTGGCTGCTCTACTTTCTGGGCCGGCTGGGCGGACCGAAGGTGATGGGATTTTACTTTAAAAAGTTTCCGAAGAACCGGAAGGCGGTGGAGGAAAAGATGGCGTACCTGAGGGAAAAAGGAAGTATCGGAGTCTTTATAAGCAAACTCATTCCGGTAGCCCGTACCCTCATTTCTATCCCGGCGGGAATGATAAAGATGGACTTCAGAAAATATACGATCAGTTCCGCCGGAGGAGTATTCCTGTGGAATCTGGCCTTCGTAGGCGCAGGATATTTCTTTGGAGAGCCAGCCATCACATTTTTTACACAAGGAGGAATCTAGAGTGAAAACAGCAGGCTTGCACAGGCAGGAAAAATGCTCTACAATCGTGGAGGAAAGACAATAAGATGAATTGTCAGAAAAATCAGCGAAAAGGGGACTGTCCCCTTTGAAAAGAATTGTCTGAAAAAGGAGAAAACATGGAAACAAATCATATTTTGATCGTGGAAGATGATAAGGAAATCAGAGAAGGAGTTCAGATTTATCTGCAGAGCCAGGGATACGAGGTGTTTCAGGCTGCGGACGGCGTTGAGGGCCTGGAGATTGTTGAGCGGGAGGAGATTCATCTTGCCATTGTTGATATTATGATGCCGCGGATGGACGGGATCCGGATGACGATGAAACTGAGAGAAAAGTATGATTTCCCGGTGATTATGCTGTCTGCAAAATCAGAGGAGGTGGATAAGATTACAGGTCTGAATATCGGAGCGGACGACTATGTGACCAAGCCGTTTACGCCCATGGAGCTGATGGCGCGGGTGAATTCCCATCTGAGGCGTTACCGGAAGTTCCTGGAGAAGCTGACGCCAAAGGAAAATGTACATGTGATCGGCGGCCTGGAGATTAATGAGGATACGGTGGAGGTCAGTGTGGACGGCGTCCCGGTGAAAATGACGCCTATTGAGTACAAGATTCTTCTTCTGCTGGCGAAAAATCCGGGAAGAGTGTTCTCTTCGGAGGAAATTTATGAAAGAGTCTGGCAGGAGAAGGCAATTAATACCGATACGATTATGGTTCATGTGAGAAATATCCGTGAGAAAATTGAAATTGATCCGAAAAATCCGAAATATTTGAAGGTGGTGTGGGGAGTTGGCTATAAAATTGAAAAACAGCCGTAACATCGGCAGAGTGATTATTGTTCTGGTAATGGCGCTTTGTTCCGTCGGGATGATGCTGACCTATTGGCAGACCAGGGACGAACTGAATAAATATGTGCCTGCGCGGTCGGATACAGAGAGTGTCATTGCCTCTTTGAGCGATAATCTGAGCGCAGGAAATTATATTATGGATAAAGACGTATACGGCGGCGTTGACGTACTGGATATGCAGGAGGAATATTATGCCTTCGGACTGCTCAGAAAGTATATGGACTGTGCGGTATTTGATCAGAACGGAGAACTGCTGACCAGCGGCGTTGACTCCAAAAGAGCAGAGCGTCTCAAGGATGAGGAGTCGGATTACTATGCCTTCCGTGTGGAATATACGTTCTCAGCCGGAGGAGAACTTTCCGGAATTCAGGTTTCCGGTTCAGAGTTTACCCCGGCTCAGGAGTATGACCTGGAGAACCGTTTCCTGGAAAGCGCAGGCTCCTACTATTCTATGGAAGAAGAGGGAATATCGAATAAAACAATTATTTATGGAATGACGCAGGAATCTCTGGGAGAATATATGTCCACAATTGACTTCCCTGAGCCGGGAGCCTGGGATATCATGTACACGAATTTTCATTCCAGATTTGTGACATTCTTTCTGATTATAGCTGCATCAGCGCTTCTTCTTCCCTTTGTTAAAGTTGTAGGCGAGAGAAAGGGGAAAATCTTCCGGGCGCCTTTTGAAGCGGCGTTAGCCGGAGGCTTTATCGCACTCGGATGTGCGGATGGCTGCGGGGCTATGGTATATCATACGATAAAAGGCGGTCTGATCCGAACACCGATTAATATGCTGAATACAGCCGCAGATATTGCCGTGAACTTTCTGGTATGGATGGCGGCAGCGGCTCTGATTTTCTGGAGCTTCACATGTATGCGGTGTATATTTACAATGGGACGCTCATACTGGCAGGAGAGAACGCTTACAGTGCGGGTGATCCACTGGCTTAAGGGGGAAAGCAGCTTTGCCAAAGAAGTGAGAGATTTCTTCCGCAGACAGTATGATGCCCTGATTCATCTGGACTTCCGCAGCGGAATAAACCGGAAGCTTCTGAAACTGGTAATTGCAAATTTTGTAATCCTGGTTCTTATAAGCTTTTTATGGTTTTACGGAATATTTGCCCTGATATTTTACTCGGCGCTTCTCTTTTTATTCCTGCGGAAATATATGGGGGATCTGCAGAAAAAGTACAGTCTGCTTCTGCAGTCCACCAATCAGCTGGCAGACGGACGGCTGGATATTCCGATTGAAGGCGACATGGGCCTGTTTAATCCGGTAAAAGAAGAGCTGAAAAAGATTCAGGCAGGGTTTAAGAAAGCGGTAGACGAGGAAGTGAAAAACGAACGCATGAAAACGGAGCTTGTAACAAATGTCTCTCATGATCTGCGCACTCCGCTTACGGCAATTATTACTTATATAGATCTCCTGAAAAATGAAAAAGATGAGGAAAAGCAAAAAGAGTATATTGATGTGCTGGAGAGAAAATCACTCAGGTTGAAGGTGCTGATCGAGGATCTGTTTGAAATCAGTAAAGCCGCCAGCAAAAGTGTGACCATGCATTTTATGAAAGTGGATATTGTGGATCTGCTGAAACAGGTGGGACTGGAAAATGACAGCAAAATAAAGAATGCAAATCTGGAGTTCCGCTGGAAACTCCCGGATCACAAGCTGGTTATGTGGCTGGACAGCGAGAAGACATACCGGATATTTGAAAATCTGATTGTTAATATAACCAAATATGCAATGCCGCACACGAGAGTCTACGTTGAAATGAAAGAGCTGGAAAATGAGATCCATATCTCCATGAAAAATGTTTCAGCAGATGAGCTGAATTTTAACGTGGATGAGATTACAGACCGTTTCGTGAGGGGAGATTCGTCCAGGAATACGGAAGGATCCGGACTGGGGCTTGCGATCGCCAAAAGTTTTGTAGAACTGCAGCACGGCAGACTGAAGATTTCCACAGAAGCCGACCTGTTTAAGGCGGACATAGTGCTCCCGAAGACGGAACCGCCGGAAGAAAATGAAAATTTAAAATCCGTATAGCACGGAAATAGAAATACCAGGTATGGAAATACAAATACCGGGAGGGAGTTCCCCTGCCGGTATTTGTATGTTATGATGAAAAAAGAAGATGCGTACGGCGCACATGCAGCGACAACAAATCGTAAATGAGGAGGAAGAACAATGAAATATGAGATTAAAGGCGAAACACTTCCGGTAGCGGTCTGTTATCTGGAAAACGGAGAGTCAATGATTACAGAGCGGGGATCTATGAGCTGGATGTCCCCGAATATGAAGATGGAGACAACGTCAAACGGAGGAATCGGGAAGGCTCTTGGCAGAATGTTTGCAGGAGAAGCCCTTTTCCAGAACCGTTATACCGTGATGGGCGGAAATGGAATGATCGCGTTTGCATCCAGCTTCCCCGGATCCATTCTGGATTATCAGATAGCGCCGGGCCGGGAGCTGATTGTACAGAAATCCGGTTTTCTTGCGGCAGAGGCCGGCGTAGAATTATCAGTGTTTTTCCAGAAAAAGCTGGGCGCCGGGTTCTTTGGAGGAGAAGGATTTATCATGCAGAAACTGTCCGGATATGGAACGGCATTTCTGGAATTTGACGGTCATGTAATAGAGTACGGCCTGCAGCCGGGGCAGCAGATTGTAGTAGATACAGGATATCTGGCGGCAATGGAAAGTACATGCACCATGGAGATCAAGTCTGTGCCGGGACTGAAAAATATGGTTTTCGGCGGAGAAGGCGTGTTCAATACCCTGATAACAGGACCGGGCCGTATATGGCTCCAGACTATGCCTATGTCTAACGTGGCGGCAGAAATATTCAAATTCATGCCGTCCTCCAAATAATTCCGGAATTGTCGAAGGAACGTCTGCTTTGGAAGAACGGGAATAATCAGGAATTCCTCCCGGATAGAATACACAGGAGATATGGGATGTGGGATCCTTGTGACTTGGAGGAATCTGTCAGAAAAACAAAGGATCTGGAGTCTGATGTTAAGGCCTGAGATGAATCTGCCCGAACGCAGTGAGTTTTCATCTCAGGCCTTGCTTTTAATCAGATTTCAGATCCTTTATTTTTCTCAGATTCCGGAATGGAATAAGGATCCCACATCCCATATCTCCGTCCTGTTCGATTCGGAAGTTCTGAATATTTCCTGCATTTCTGAATCCAAGTTCATTTCGGTAAATCCGAATTGCACATTTGCGGGGAGGATTTCCGGAAAGAGTGTTTCTTCTTCTGCCTGTGATGTGTTATGATATAGGCTCAGGAGGAGACAGATATGAACAGTGTAAAAAAACTTGCAGTTATTTTTCCGGGAGTGGGATACCATACAGATAAACCGCTCCTTTATTACAGTAAAAAAATCGCGGCTCAGAACGGATACGAGGTCCGGGAAGTGCCTTACGGAAATTTCCCGAAGGGAGTGAAAGGATCAAAAGAAAGAATGGAGGAAGTCTTTTTCAGTGCGCTGAGGCAGTCGGAAGAAATTCTGAAAGATGTGGATTTTTCTATGTATGATGACGTTCTGTTCCTTTCAAAAAGTGTGGGAACAGCGGTGGCGTCTGCATATGGAGGAAAGCACGGACTGAACACAAGAAACGTTTATTATACTCCGGTAGAGGCTTCCTTTCAGTTTATGACGCAGCCGGGGATTGCATTTACCGGAACTGCGGATTCCTGGGTTGACTATCATGTGGTTCAGAACGGATGTGAAAAGGGCGGCTTTCCATTGTATGTGATTGACGGAGCGGACCATTCCCTGGAGAAGGGAAATGTGATCGAGGATCTGGAAAATCTGCAGGAAATTATGAAGAAGACCGAAGACTATATAAAAGCCTTCCGGTAAAACGGTCTGTTCAGAATTCCCGGAAGGGCAGGAAGAAAATGAGTTACGATTTTTATAAACGCGCGGCTATTGTCTGCCGTGCAATTCCATATGGCAAAGCCGCCACATACGGACAGATTGCCATGCTCTGCGGAAGACCCCGCAATGCCCGTCAGGTGGGATATGCTCTGAACCGGGGGAGAATGGGAGAGAAGATTCCTGCTCACCGGGTTGTGAATTCCCGGGGAATCTTAAGCGGCGCGGAGGCGTTTGAGACCCCGGATCTGCAGAAACGGCTTCTGGAATCAGAAGGCGTTAAAGTGGAATATACAGAGGACGGCTGGAAGGTTGATCTGAAACGTGACGGCTGGAATAATACAATAGAAGAAGCCCTTCGGTTCTGGGAGATATTTGAGGACCAGAATATTTAGACAGAAAAAGATACTGTGTGTGCAATCCGGGACCTGGCAGGCGGCGGATGACAGGGGAGGTTAGATATGGCGCTATATGCAATGGGAGATTTTCACTTATCCTTTGCGGTAAATAAACCCATGGATGTATTCGGAAGCGAGTGGAAGAACCATGTCAGAAAGATTGAAAAGTACTGGAAGAAGTATGTAAAAGAGACGGACACCGCTGTGATCACAGGAGACCATTCCTGGGGAAGAAACCTGGAGCAATGCAGAGAGGATCTGGAATTTATTGCGGCTCTTCCGGGAAGGAAGATTCTGCTGCGGGGAAATCACGATATGTTCTGGGATGCGAAAAAGACCCAGAAGCTTAATAGTCTCTATGAGGGACGTCTCTCCTTTCTGCAGAATAATTTTTATACCTATGAAGACTATGCGCTTGTGGGGACAAAAGGCTACTGTTACGAAGGAAAAGATACTTATGAACATTTTGAAAAGATCAGAGACCGGGAGCTGGCAAGACTGCAGGCGTCTTTTGAGGCTGCGGTATCAGCAGGATACCGGAAGTTTCTTATGTTTCTCCATTACCCTCCGACCAGTATCGGAGAGACAGAGAGCGGTTTTACACGGATGGCACAGGAATACGGGGCAGAGCAGGTAGTTTACTCTCACTGTCACGGGAAGGAAAGGTATGACGACAGCTTCCACGGAGAAGTGGGCGGCATTGTTTATCATCTTGTGTCTTCCGATTATCTGAGATTCAGACCAAAGAGGATATTATGAAGATTATTATTTCACCAGCAAAGAAAATGAATGTTGATACAGATACCCTTGCCTGCAGAAGCGCGCCGGTATTTCTTGAAGAGGCAGAGCAGCTTCTTGCGTGGATGCGGCAGCTTACATTTGAACAGGCAAAGGAACTGTGGAAATGCAATGACAGAATTGCAGAGCAGAACTACAGACGTTTCCAGGAAATGGATCTGGGCAGAAATCTGACCCCGGCTATTATTGCCTATGAAGGAATTCAGTACCAGTATATGGCGCCCGCTGTGTTCGGAGGATCTGAAACGGATTATATTCAGGAACATCTGCGGATTCTTTCCGGCTTTTACGGTGTGCTGAAGCCCTTTGACGGCGTGGTGCCCTACCGGCTGGAGATGCAGGCGAAGGCATCGGAGAAGGGAGATCTGTACAAATTCTGGGGCGACAGACTGTACCGGGAAGTTGTATACGGGGAAGAACGCGCACAGGAGGGGGACCGGAATGCCGGGGGAAAAGGAAGTTTTATTCTCAATCTGGCCTCCAGGGAGTATTCGAGGTGCGTGGAAAAATATCTGACTCCGGAAGACACCTTTCTGACAGTTGTATTCGGCGGGCTGGCGGATGGAAAAGTGAAGCAGAAAGGAACCCTTGCAAAAATGGCAAGGGGTGAGATGGTGCGGTATCTGGCAGAAAATGCAGTGGAGAATCCGGAGAAAATCAAGGAATTTGACCGGCTGGGATACCGGTTTGATGAGGGGCTGTCTACAGAGACGGAATATATCTTTTTAAAGCAGGAGGTTTAAAATATGGGATGTCTCGGAAATCTGCTGTGGTTTCTCTGCGGAGGACTGATCAGCGGGCTGAGCTGGTGCCTTGCCGGCTGTCTGTGGTGCATTACGATTATCGGAATACCGGTGGGGATGCAGTGCTTCAAGTTCGCATCACTGAGTTTTTTTCCTTTTGGAAAGGAAGTCGTATATGGCGGAGGAGCGGGCTCTCTGCTGCTGAATGTGATCTGGATTATTGTTTCAGGACTGCCCCTGGCGATTGAGCATCTGGTATTTGGCGCTGTCCTGTGTATTACGGTGATCGGGATTCCCTTTGGCATGCAGCATTTCAAATTGGCAAAACTGGCGCTGATGCCCTTTGGAGCGGCAGTAGGATAGCGATGCCGAGTGCTTTCAGGCTTATTATGACCGGGGAGTGCGGGGATGTGCAGGATTCCTTGAGAAGGCTATAAAACATAAAATCGGAGAATGATATCCCAGACAGGGCAGACACAGGAAGACATGTCTGCCCTGTCTGGGATATGGCCTGCAGGGAAAGCAAAAATATTTTATATGCACCTGCAGTCCGGATGTACGGAGGCAAATCGTTCGCCGGCTTTTTCCCAGTTTACTATCCGGAACCAGTCGTCGATATACGCGGCGCGCAGGTTGTAATGTTTCAGATAATATGCGTGTTCCCAGACATCAATGTTCAGGATATGCGCGCCGGAGCAGAATACGGGCGTATTCTGGTTGGCCGAAGTTATAATTTTAAGCCGTCCGCCGTCAGATACCAGCCAGGCGTAGCCGGAACCGAAGACGGACAGAGCGGCCTCTTTAAAACGGGGCTTAAAATTTTCAGGACTACCGAACTGGCGGGACATCTCCTGGAAGAGACGGAAGGAGAATACAGTTCCTTCTTCAGAAAAGCAGGAGCCGCTCTCCGGGACGGCAGCGTTTCCCGGGGAACAGGCTGTGCTGCGGCAGGGCTTCATGCTTTCAAAATAAAAACGATGATTATATACGCCGCCTGCATTGTCACGTAGAGATGCCTGGAGATGGCAGGGAAGCCGGCGCCATACGGTCAGCAGCTCTTCCAGAGAATATTTCTGCAGAGCAGGATTTTCTGTAAGAAAATGATTCAGATTATCAATGTATGTCTGAAGATGGCGGTCATGGTGAAGGCGCATAGTCTCCCCATCAATATAAGGCTCCAGCGCGTCATAGGCGTAGGGCAGCGGCGTGTTGACAAATGGATAATAATTGTTCATACAGTTTCCTTAAACGGTTTTCCTGATAGTATATGAGAGAATGCAGGCATATGTTTCCTGTCCTGCAAAAGAAATTTGCGGAGATTCCAAATGAATTTGCTGGTAAACAGGGGTACTTTCTGCTATTCTGAGGAAAATAAAATGCAAGGAAGGAGCAGGACAGATGCTGGGAGAGAAACTTGCAACACTCAGGAAAAAGCATGGCTTCAGCCAGCAGGAGATCGCGGATATGCTGTCCGTGACGAGACAGACCATATCGAACTGGGAGTGCGGACAGGGGGCTCCGTCTCTTGACAAGGCCGTGGAACTTGCCGGGATTTATCATATCAGTCTGGACGATCTCGCGGGAAACCGTGTTGAGATAGCGGCAAAAGAAAAGAAATCGAAAGACCTGCATATACTGAAAAAATTTATCGGAAAGAAATGCAACCTGGAATGTTCGGATCTGGATCTGATACTGGAAACACCGTCGGAAGCGAACGGTATAACAATTCTTGATGTGAATGATGAGTGGATCCGGATTCGGTATGAGCGCAGCAAAGAGGGGGCAGTCTTCAGAAAAGAGACCGTAACCAAATTGGCAGATCTGTCTCTTATAACAGGCGTACAGGTGGAGGTGACAGAAGAATGACAAAGACAGTCATATTTTTTCTGTTTGTTATTACCGGACTGCTCATCTATCTGGTGTACGAGCACAGGCAGGACAAAAAGAAGGACAGCCCGCAGCTGCCGTGGAAGAAGCTGCTCCCTGAGTATGTCGGAAAAAACTGTGAGATAATTGTAAAAGAACCACTGATAAACCTTGATGTGATGCACAGCGTCAGCGGAATTCTCAGAGATGTGGATGATGAATGGCTGGAGCTGGAGTGTGCTGTGAAGAAGAAAAAAGTGTTGAAAATATTCAGAATCGACAATGTCAGCAGCGTAAACGAAATCGGGGGATCATAGAAAGATTCGGATTTGCTGAAATGAACTTAGATTCAGAAATACAGGAAAATATTCAGAAGTTCTGAATAGAATAGGACGGAGATACCGGAGGGCGTAAAAATTTCTGTGTCTATAGGGAAAAATCTTCTTTGATAAGAAGCAG
>USFD01000056.1 GCA_900553885.1 uncultured Ruminococcus sp. | reverse complement strand
GTAAAGCAGCGCCGGTTCTTAGAGCGCGTTTTTTGCGCTCTTACGTACCGCTGCGTCTGCGGTCCGAGCGCAAGTGTGTCCTCCGGCACCACACCAGACTCCTCCGACGTCCTCTCTCGATCACATAAATCCGAATTGTGAATTATTACGAAAATGTTAAAAAAGTATTGATATTTTACCAGATCTTTATTATAATTTATTACGTGTTAAAAGAAGAGAATTTACGTGGCCTCACAGATGTGTCTTTTTACGAAATAATGTTGAAAAACAAAATCTGATGTTGTATTATGCATATATGTGGGGATATAGATAATAATATAAGGAAAGGTGAAAAGATGAGATTAAGAAGAGTACATAATATGCTTATCGCATCTGCTCTGGTCTGCTCCATGGCGGTAATGCCTGTCTTCGCGGAGCCCAGTTCTGCCAGAGAGGAAGAGGCGCAGCTGAAGGAAAAGAAAGAAGCTGCACAGGATGAACTGGACGATCTGCAGACAGAACTGGATGATTTGATTTCGAAGGCCAATCAGCTGGAGCTGGATCTGATTGCGAAAGGGGAAGAGATTATCCAGGCGGAAGAGGACCTGAAAGCTGCCGAGGCAAAGAAGGAAGAGCAGTATGAGGCCATGAAGCTGAGGATTAAATATATGTATGAATCCAGCAGCGGAACAGCTACTATGGAAAAGGTCATGACATCCGGAGATATTTCCAGCATACTGTCACAGGCCGAGTATTCCCAGCAGGTGCATGAATATGACAGGGACCAGCTGAAAGAGTATGCAAATACTGTGGAAGAGATTGAGGATCTTCAGGATACTCTGGAAACAGAGAGAGCAAACCTGGAAGAGCTGGAAGCTGAAAATGAGGTTCAGCAGGAAAAACTGAATGAGACGATTAGCGATAAGAAAGATGATATATCAAATCTGGATGAAATGATTCAGGAGGCAGCCCAAAGAGCGGAAGCAGAAGAAGAGGCGGCCCGGCAGGCGGAAGCAGCACGGCGGGCGGCAGCTCAGGCGGCACAGAATTCAAACAGCGGAAGTACAACGACAAATACAGGCAGCGAAAGTTCTTCCACTCCGAGTTACAGTGTATCTACCGGAAATACAGTTGTGGACCGGGCCTATGGCAAAATGGGATGTCCCTACGTATGGGGGGCGACAGGACCGAGCACATTTGACTGTTCCGGATTTGTCGGCTACTGCCTGACAGGAAGTTATTCAAGAATCGGAACCACATATACGTTCCTCGGATGGCCGAGGGTAAGCAATCCTCAGCCCGGTGACGTCTGCACCAGCGCGACACACTGTGGTATCTACATAGGAAACGGACAGATGATTCACGCACCGCACACCGGTGATGTTGTAAAGATCGGACCGGTACAGTCCGGTATGGTTTATGTTCGTTATCCGAATTAATATTAACCGGAAAAGAAAAAAGACCCTGCGGGAATCAATCCCGCAGGGCTTTTCTTTTCGATTATAGACATTTCTGATTTTTCAGTACTATTTTATCCCGGATTATTTTTCCGGAACAATCTCCAGCCAGTAACCGTCCGGATCAGAGATAAAATAAATTCCCATTGACGGATTTTCGTAGCAGATGCACCCCATTTCCTGATGTTTTGCGTGGGCTGCGTCATAGTCATCGACATGGAAGGCAAGATGGATTTCATTATCTCCCAGATTGTAGGGGCGGTCCATGTCACGCATCCAGGTCAGTTCCAGCTGGTGAGGCGTTGTGCCGTCTCCCAGGTATACCAGCTTGAAGCTTCCGTCAGAGGCATCTTTTGTGCGGACCACTTCAAGACCAAGGGCTTCTTTGTAAAACGCAAGTGATTTTTCCAGATCATACACATTCAGATTATTGTGTGCAAATGTAAATTTCATAGTCTGTTTCCTCCATAAAAGAATTTTTTCGGTTGTTCCCAGACAGAATAGCATAAAAAGGCCAAAAAGACCAGAGTGGAAGCGCGGGTCTTTGAAAACGGCCGGCCGATATGATTTTCTGCGGTTCCCGGATATGGACTCTCAGGGTTGTGAATGATAAGGCGATGTGTTAAAATGAGTAGGATTTTACAGGAGGAAAGAAAGAGTATGGATTTCGGGCTGATTCATATTTACTGCGGGGACGGCAAGGGCAAAACATCAGCCGCAGCAGGGCTTGCTGTTCGGGCAGCAGGGTGGGGGAAACGGATTCTTTTTGTCCGCTTCCTGAAAAATGAAAATTCAGGAGAAATTAAAATCCTGGACAGGATTCCTGAAATTCAGGTTATTCATCTGGAAAAATCATTTGGTTTCTATTCTTCTCTGAGAGGAGAGGAAAAAAGGGAGGCTGAAGAAACCTTCCGGAAGCTGTGGAAAAAAACTGTACAGCTTGTATCCGGAGGCTCTTATGACGTGCTTGTAGTGGACGAATTTATGGCTGCCTATAATTACGGCCTGATTCCGAAGGAAGAGGCGCTTCGTTTCCTGAGAGAGAAACCGGAAGGTCTGGAAGTCGTCCTGACCGGACGCAGTCCGGATCCCTGTCTTGTGGAACTGGCAGATTATGTGTCGGAGATCCGCAAGATCAGACATCCCTTTGACCGGGGCGTTGCTGCCCGGAAGGGAATCGAATATTAGTCTTCACGGTGAGAAAATCTGTTCACCGGAAGAGGTAACAGTGCCAGGTCTGGCATATTTTGAAAGAGCAGTTATCTCTGCCTGTTATGGAATCTGCATGAGAAATGCCGGAAATGAGGGAAGTCTGTGCAGAAACTGCGGGGCGTATTTCCCGTGAGGATCCCGGAACAGGAAAAGATACGAGGAAGTCGGGTGAGAATCCCGCGCAATACCCGTTGCTGTATTGGAGGAGCAATGTTCCATTCTGAGCCGTACCTGAATGTGTACAGAGAGAACAGCGGCTGTATGCCGTTATGGTTTTGACAGTATGCAAAAGAGGAGGACGGTACAGAGGTCACTGCGGACGGCAGTCTGTGGGAAGGCGGAACATCTGTGCTGATGCCTGAGCCAGAATATTCACTTTCAAAGGACCTGGAGAGATTACGGGATTATGATCAAAAAGGAGAGAAAAATGCCGAAAAAAGAGAAATACTTACTTAAGGCATCCATTGCGCTGGCCGCAGTGTTTGCCGTCGCGCCTGCATCCAATGCGATGCACATCATGGAGGGTTACCTGCCGGCAGGTTACTGTGTGGCATGGGGACTCATCTGCCTGCCGTTTCTGATCGCAGGCTTCTTTTCCCTGAGAAACAAAGTAAAGGAAAACAGAAGAAATCTGACACTGATTGCCATGTCGGGAGCGTTTATCTTTGTAATTTCTTCTCTGAAGATTCCGTCTGTGACGGGAAGCTGTTCCCACATGACAGGAACCGGTCTGGGAGCAATTCTGTTCGGACCGGCCTCTGTCAGTGTGCTGGGAATTATTGTGCTGATTTTCCAGGCAGTGCTTCTGGCACACGGAGGCCTGACGACACTGGGGGCCAATACCTTTTCCATGGCTATCGCAGGGCCGCTGGTGTCTTTCGGAATCTACAGACTCAGTCAGAAGATGAGGATAAACACAAGAATCGGAATCTTCCTGGCGGCGTGTCTGGGGGATCTGTTTACTTACTGTGTAACCAGTATCCAGCTTGCCATTGCCTATCCGTCTGAAGCAGGCGGCGTGGGGGCTTCTGTGGTGAAGTTCCTGGGTGTGTTTGCACCGACTCAGCTTCCGCTGGCTGTAATCGAGGGGATACTGACCGTGGTGATTGTGATCGGGCTGGAGACATATGCAAAGCCTGAATTAAAGAGCATTGGCTTTTTCAAAGAGAAGGAGGCGCGGTAAGATGAGCAAAAACAGGAAAACCGTGCTGATCCTGCTTGCCGCAGCTGTTCTTATTGCAGTTGTGCCGCTGTTTGCCTTAAAAGGCGCTGAATTCGGCGGCTCAGATAATGCGGGAAGCGAGATGGCATCTGAAATAAACGAAGAGTATGAACCCTGGTTTACCCCGGTGCTGGAAACCGCGCTGGGAGGAGAACTGCCCGGCGAGGTGGAAAGTCTGATTTTCTGTGTCCAGACCGGAATCGGAGTGGGCGTCATTGCATTTTTCATGGGCCGTTTTGTAGAACGGAAGAAGTGGATGAAAGAAGAAACGGATCATGATTGTAATTGATAAGCTGTGTTACCGCTCCCGGCTCAGATATGTAAATGCGTCGGAGAAGTTTCTGTATACTGTTGCTACACTTGTGATCTGTATTGCGGGCCGCTCCCCTGCAGCGGCGGCCGCTGCTTTCGCGGCAAACGGGATCCTGACGGTGAGGAAGGGGGGAATTCCCCTTTCCCGCTATTTGAAACTTCTTATGGTGCCGCTGGCTTTTCTGATTCCGGGATGTGCGGCAGTGATTGTAAATGTTTCAGAAACGCCCCTGGACGCCTTTGCGATTCCGGTCGGAGACTGGTATATTACCGGAAGCAGAGCTTCTGTAATGAACGGCGCGCTGCTGTGGGCGGTGGCGCTTTCGGCGGTCAGCTGCCTGTATTTTCTGTCGCTGAACACGACCATGACAGATATACTGGGAGTTTTCCGGAAACTGCATGTCCCGGAGCTGATGATTGAGCTGATGCTGCTGATCTACCGGTTTATCTTCGTGCTTCTGGAGACGGCATCCGCTATAACGACTGCTCAGAAATCCCGGCTGGGAAACCGGAATTACCGGACAAAAATACGGGCCTTCGGCAGTATGGGAAGCGCCCTTTTTATTCAGGCCTTCCGAAGAGCGAATGCCTTGTATGACGCTATGGAGTCCCGGTGCTATGACGGAACCATCCGGGTGCTTTCAGAGGAGCAGCCGGTGAGGAAAAAAGAAATATGTTATATTGCAGTATTTGAAATTACGCTGCTGGCTGTTACAATAGGGAGTAGAGCGATATGAACCATACAGAAGACTGGGTGATCGAGGCTGAAAATCTGTCCTATTCTTATGAAGAAAATGACAGAAAGGCACTGGACGGCCTGAGCGTCCGGATCGGACGGGGAAAGAAAGTGGCTTTTATGGGCGGAAATGGTTCCGGGAAATCCACATTTTTTCTATGCCTGAACGGGATCCTCCGGCCGGATAAGGGACGGGTGCTCATTGATGGAAAACCTGTCTCCTATACGCGGAAAGGTCTGCTGGAAGTGAGAAAAAAGGTGGGAATTGTATTCCAGGAACCGGACAACCAGCTGTTTTCCGCCAGTGTTTTTCAGGAGATTTCTTTCGGGATTCTGAATCTGGGTACGGAGGAAGAGACCGCCCGGAAGGAAGTGGAACAGGTGATCCGGGAGCTGGATATTACGCCTTTTAAAGACCGTCCGGCCCATGCGTTAAGCGGGGGACAGAAAAAGCAGGTGGCTATTGCTGACATACTGGTCATGCATCCGCAGGTGATGATTCTGGATGAACCGGCTTCGGCCCTGGATGCAGTTCATACGAAAAAGGTGCATGAACTGATCCGGAGACTTACGGAGCAGGGCATTACGGTTCTTATGTCTCTTCACGATATTGATTATGCCTGGTCCTGGGCGGATGAGATTGTGCTGATGGACAGGGGCAGGGTGATCCGGCAGGGAACGCCCCGGGAAGTATGTGAAGATGAGGCGGCCCTGAGACAGGCAGGCCTGGAGCGCCCGGCCGTGCTGCGGATCTATGAGAAACTGAAAGAAAAGGGAGTGCTGTCCGGTGGCCGGGTCCCCGGAAGTATGGATGAACTGACAGAAATGCTGTTATAAAAATTTCAGACAGAGAAGGAGTATTAGCGGGATGAAAAAAGGGATTCTGATTGTAAGCTTCGGCACAAGCTATCTGGATACGCTGGAAAAGACGATCGCGGTGATTGAACGGGAAGCGGCGGAGAAGTTCCCCCAGGCCGGTGTATACCGTGCGTTTACCAGTTCGGTTATTATCCGCAAGCTGAAGCGGACAGCCGGCCTTACTGTTGATACAGTGGGAGAGGCGCTGAAACGGATGGCGGCAGACGGGGTGGAGGAAGTAATCGTCCAGCCCACTCATATTATTAACGGAATAGAAAACGATGTTATGACGGAAAGTCTGATGGCCCATATGGGACAGTTCCGTCAGATCCGCGCGGGGAAACCTCTCCTGAGCAGTGTGGATGATTATAAAAAGTCCGTTCATGCGGTGATGGCGGAGACAGAGCTGGAACCGGATGAAATGCTTGTGCTGATGGGACACGGCACTGACCATCACGCCAATTCCGCGTACCCTACTTTGGAGTACACCTTTCACGCTCTGGGATATACCCAGGTTCTGGTAGGGACAGTGGAGAGTTTTCCGGAGCTGAAGAACGTTATATCCAGACTGGAGATTTCCGGAAAGAAAAAGGCGGTGCTTATGCCGTTTCTTCTTGTGGCCGGTGACCATGCAAAAAATGATATGGCAGGAGAGGAAGATTCCTGGAAGAGCCAGCTGGAAGAAGCGGGGTATGAAGTACGGGTGATTCTGAAAGGGCTGGGAGAACTGGAGGGAATCCGGAAGATTTTTCTGGAGCATATTGTGGAAGCAGCGGAAGGATGAATACAAAATCCGGGATGGCAAAAGAAGGACAGCGCGGACTTTAAGAGGTCCGTCTGACGGTGAAAAGAAGGAGGAGAACATTATGCTGGAAATCGGAACAAAAGCGCCGGCGTTTGAACTGCCGGATCAGAATGGCGACATACACACACTGGAGGAGTATAAAGGAAAGAAAGTGATTCTGTATTTCTATCCGAAAGATAACACACCGGGATGCACAAAGCAGGCCTGCGGGTTCGGGGAGCTTTATCCTCAGTTTACCGAAAAGGGCGCGGTTGTAATCGGAGTGAGCAAGGACAGCGTGGCGTCCCACAAAAAATTTGAAGAAAAATACGGCCTGCCCTTTACCCTGCTTTCCGATCCGGAACTGTCCTGTATTCAGGCCTATGACGTGTGGAAAGAGAAGAACATGTACGGCAGAAAGACAATGGGCGTAGTCCGCACCACATATCTGATCGACGAAAACGGTGTAATCATCCGTGCATTCGGCAAAGTGAAGGCAGCGGACAACCCGGCTCAGATGCTGGGAGAGCTTGAAACAGAAGAGGAGCAGTCACAGGAAAGATGAATCGGAATATCGGGACAACCCGTTCCGGCCTCCGGCTGGGATATACTTCCGGGAGCTGTGCAGCCGGAGCGGCAAAAGCGGCGGCCCGGATGCTTCTCGGACAGGAGGAGATCCGGCAGGTCCGGCTGATGACGCCGAAAGGAATCGAGCTGTATCTGGATCTTGAGAAGATTACCCGGAACGATACGTACGCAGAATGCGCGGTCCGCAAATACAGCGGAGACGATCCGGATGTGACGGACGGCCTGCTTGTTTTTGTACGGGCGGAGAAAGCGGCAGAACCGTCTTTGTCCGGTCCCCGGGTTCTTATAGAAGGCGGACTGGGGGTGGGACGGGTGACCAGACCCGGACTGGAACAGGAAGTGGGACAGGCAGCTATTAACAGAGTGCCCCGCCGGATGATCCGGGACGGGGTTCTTGAGATGTGTGAGAAATACGGGTACAGGGGAAGCATAAAAGTAACAGTATCTGTACCCGGAGGGGAAGAAACTGCAAAGAAGACCTTTAATCCCCGGCTGGGGATTGAAGGCGGTCTGTCCATTCTGGGAACGACAGGGATTGTGGAGCCCATGAGTGAAAAAGCTCTGACGGATACCCTTTATCTGGAAATGAAAATGATCCGGGAGAGCGGCTGTCTCAGGTGCTTTGTAACGCCGGGAAACTACGGCAGCGATTTCCTGCAAAAGGAACTTTCAGCAGATCCCCGGCTGTGTGTAAAGTGCAGCAATTATGTGGGAGAGGCCATTGACTTTGGAAAGATTCTGGGCATGAAGGGAATCCTTCTTGTGGGGCATATTGGAAAATTTATCAAGCTGGCGGCCGGCGTAATGAATACCCATTCCAGACAGGCCGACTGCCGGATGGAAGTGTTTGCTTCCCACGCGGCGCTGGCAGGCGCGGGACAGAAGACGGTGGAACGGATTATGAACTGCATCAATACTTCCGAGGCTGCGGCTGTTCTCCGGGAGGAAGGGCTTCTGCAGCCGGTCCTCCGGACTGTTATGGAGCGGATGGAATTTTATCTCCGGCAGCGGGCAGGAGGAGAACTGGCGGTTGAGGCGGTTATGTTCTCTGCAGAAGACCAGATCCGGGCAGAGACCTCAGGAGCCAGGCAGATGCTTCGGAAGATTACAGAAGGAGAGACACAGATATGAGTGGAAAATTTACAGGGGCGGGGGTAGGCCCGGGGGATCCGGAACTGATTACATGCAAAGCCCTTCGCGTAATCCGGGAGAGCAGTGTGATCGCGATACCTGTATCGGATCCGGAATTAGAGGAACCGGTCCGGGACACCTGCCCGGAGAAAGGCATATACAGCAGGTATCTGCAGGGCTGCGTGGCATACCAGACAGCCCGGAAGGCGTGCCCGGAGACGGAGGACAAAGAGGTGCTGTTTCTTCCCATGCCTATGATTAAAGAGAAAGAGCGGCTGAAAGCGGTGCACGACATGGATGTCCGTCAGGTGGCGGAACTGCTGGATCAGAATCGGGATGTGGTATTTCTTACCCTGGGAGATCCTTCTGTTTATTCTACCTGTATGTATGTGCACAAACGTCTGAAACGGATGGGGTATGAAACGGCTCTTGTTCCGGGAGTTACATCTTTCTGCGCGGCCGCAGCCCGGCTGGATTGTTCTCTTGCGGAAAACCGGGAAGAACTTCATATTCTTCCGGCGTCCTATGATATTGAAGAGGGGCTGAAATTGCCGGGAACGAAGGTGCTGATGAAAGCAGGCAGGAAGATGGGGCAGGTGAAAGCCCTTCTCCGGGAAAGGGATCTGGAGGCAAAGATGGTGGAAAACTGCGGCATGGAGGGGGAACGCGTTTTCCGGAGCAGGGAAGAGATACCGGATCAGGCCGGCTATTATTCCCTTCTTGTCGTGAAGGAACGGTCGGAGAAGAGCAGGGACAGGAAAAGGAGGAACAGGCCATGATTACATTTGTCGGAGCAGGTCCGGGAGCGGCGGATCTGATTACTCTGCGGGGACAGAGGCTTCTTCAGGAGGCGGATATTGTGGTTTATGCAGGTTCTCTTGTGAATCCGGACCTGCTCTCTTTGTGCCGGGAGTCCTGTAAAGTTTACAACAGCGCCGGAATGACGCTGGAAGAAGTGATGGATGTAATGGAGAAAGGCGAGATGCAGGGACTGCGTGTCGTCCGTCTCCACACAGGCGATCCCTGTCTGTACGGAGCCATAAAGGAACAGATGGACTGTCTGGATGAAAAAGGCATTGCCTATGAAGTATGTCCGGGAGTCAGCTCATTCTGCGGAGCTGCCGCAGCTCTTGGAGCAGAGTATACCCTTCCCGGCGTATCCCAGTCGGTGGTGATTACCCGTATGGCAGGAAGAACGCCGGTGCCTGAGAGGGAGTCCATCCGAAGTTTCGCGGCCCACCGGGCGACTATGGTGATCTTTTTAAGCGCCGGAATGCTTCCGGAGCTTTCCAGAGAACTGATCAGAGGCGGATATCCCCCGGAGACTCCTGCGGCGGTTGTGTACAAAGCCACCTGGCCGGAGGAGAAAGTACTCAGATGTACGGTGGAAACTCTGGCAGAGACGGCCCGGGCGGAAGGCGTCCGGAAGACAGCGCTGATTGTTGTGGGAGAAGTGCTGGAGGGAGAATATGAGCGGTCGAAGCTCTATGATCCTTCTTTTACTACAGAATTCCGTCAGGGCACAGAATCTCCGGGGAAAGAGGCGGAAGCGCAGACGGAAGAAGGAGGAGCCAATGAATAAAATCTATGTAACCGGACTGGGGCCGGGGGCGGAAGACCAGATGACAATCCGGGCCAGAAAAGTGCTGGAGCACTGTCCGGTGATTATCGGTTATACAGTATATATTGACCTGATCCGGGATCTGTTTCCGGGAAAGGTGTTTTTAAGCACGCCCATGCGCAGAGAGGCAGACCGATGCCGGATGGCTTTTGAAGAGGCGGAAAAAGGACAGGATGTGGCGATTGTCTGCAGCGGAGACGCAGGCATCTACGGCATGGCCGGACTGATCTGCGAGATCGGAAAAGAGTATCCGCAAACGGAAATAGAGATTGTGCCCGGACTGACTGCCGCGTCAGCCGGAGCGGCCCTGCTTGGCGCGCCTCTTATGGATGATTTTGCAGTCATCAGTCTCAGTGATCTGCTGACTCCCTGGGAGACCATTGAAACGCGGCTCCGGGCGGCGGCGGCCGCGGATTTTGTGATCTGCCTTTACAATCCATCCAGTAAGAAACGGGCGGATTATCTGAACCGGGCCTGCCGGATTATTCTGGAATACAGGGACGGGGCAAATGTGTGCGGCATTGCGAAGAATATCGGACGGGAGGGGGAGTCTGTCCGGATTCTTTCTCTGGACCAGCTCAAAGATACGGGGACAGATATGTTTTCTACCGTATTTATCGGGAACTCCCGGACAGTGGAACTGAACGGGCGGATGGTTACGCCCAGAGGATATAAAGATGTGTGAGAACAGAAATCAGCAGACAGAAAAACAGAAAATCTTTCTTGTGGGAATCGGAATGGGAACGGCAGTATCCCTGACCGGCCAGGCCGGAGAGGCGATTGCACGCTGTGATTATCTGATCGGCGCCCGGCGGATGCTGGATCTCCTTCGTGAGACGGGAAATCCGCAAGAACCGGTGGAATCCGGGACGGCCAGAGAGAGAGAATATGCGGAGGCATATGTGACGGAAGAGATCCTTTCCCTGATCCGGCAGCAGAGAGACCGGCGGTGTGTTGGCGTGCTTCTTTCCGGAGATACCGGATTTTACAGCGGAGCGAAAAAGCTGGCCCGGCGTCTGGAGGAAGCGCCGGACCTGTATGATGTGGAAGTGATACCGGGGATCAGTTCAGTCTCATATCTGGCAGCCCGGCTGTGTACTTCCTGGGAGGACGCTGCAATCGTGAGTCTTCACGGCCGGGAGGCCGGCTTTATCCGGACCGTTTTCTGCAGCAGGAAAACATTTCTCCTGCTGGGAGGAAAGGACGCCGGCAGCAGGATGCTTCAGAAACTGAAATATTATGGGATAGATGATGTGACCGTGACAGTGGGAAGCCGGCTGTCGTATCCGGATGAGAAGATCCTGTCCGGTCACCCGTCAGAACTGAGCGGGGAAGATGTGGAGGGCCTGTGCACAGTGCTGATCGAAAATCCCCGGCCGGAAAACCGGGCGACTCCCCATATCCGGGATGAGGAATTTGTCCGGGGAAAGGTTCCCATGACCAAAGAGGAAGTGCGGGCGGTCAGTATTGCCCGTCTGAACCTGACCGGAGACGGGGTTGTCTATGATATCGGGGCGGGAACCGGTTCTGTGTCCGTGGAAGCCGCCTGCTGCAGTGACCGGATCCGGGTATATGCAGTGGAAAAGAATGAGCGCGCGCTGGAGCTTCTCGAGCAGAACCGGAAAAAGTTCCGGGCGGACGGCATCCGCATTGTCGGGGGACAGGCACCGGAAGCACTGGATGATCTGGAACCGCCCACCCATGTATTTATCGGGGGGAGCGGCGGCAGACTGCGGGAAATTCTGAAAGCCGTTATCCGGAAAAATCCCCGGGTCCGTATTGTGATCAACGCCATTTCAATGGAAACCATAAAAGAAGTGATGGATGCCGCGCAGGAGGGACTTCTGCCTCATATGGAGATAACCCAGCTGTGTGTATCCCGGTCCAGAGAGCTGGCCGGGTATCATATGATGACCGGGCTGAATCCGGTATATATCATTTCTGCCGGAGGGGAAGAGCCGGAGACGGATGCCGATCAGGATTGCGGCAGAAGATAGACCGGAGATACCGGCGCTGAGAAAAGAAGGTGTTCAGATGCAGAAACAGACAGAAGAGATTCAGAAAGAAACAGAAAAGGAGACCGATTCAGGAAACAGATTTTCTGCCGGCCCCAGGAAAAGCGTTCCGGGCATTCTCCTGGCCGCTCCTTCCAGCGGCAGCGGAAAAACAGCGGCTGCCTGCGCCCTTATGGCGGCCTTTCAGAAAAAAGGGCTTGCAGTGAAGGCGTGCAAATGCGGCCCGGATTATATTGACCCTATGTTTCACCGGAAAGTGCTGGGGGTGGATTCTGAAAATCTGGATCTGTTTTTCACGGACGAAGCGACCCTTGAAAAAACATACGCCCGCCACGGGGAAGGGGCAGATCTTGTGATTACGGAAGGGGTTATGGGATATTATGACGGTATGTCTCTGGACTCGGCAAAAGCCAGTTCCTATCATGTGGCCCGGACGCTGAAACTACCGGTGATCCTTGTCGTCTCCGGCAGGGGGGCGGCGCTCAGTCTTGCCGCGGTGATAAAAGGAATGGCAGAGTACAGAAGGGACAGCGGGATACAGGGAATTCTGTTAAATCAGATTTCGGCAGGAATCTATCCCCGGCTGAAAGAGATGCTGGAGAGGGAACTGAAAAGTATGGGGCATCCGATCCCTGTGCTGGGGTATCTTCCCCGGGATAAGGCATTCTCTTTTGAAAGCAGACATCTGGGGCTTGTAACTCCGGAGGAAACGGAAGGAATAAAAGAGCAGATCAGCAGAGCAGGAGATATGGCCTCCAAAACCGTGGATCTGGAGCGGATTCTGCAGATTGCAGAAAGTGGGGCGGCCAAGGAAAGGCCGGACAGATCCGGAAGCTGTGACCAGCCGGGCAGCGGAAAACATCCGGATGGCCCATGTATCGCCGTGGCCAGGGACCGGGCGTTCTGTTTTTACTATAAAGACAATCTGGAGCTCCTGAAAGAACTGGGATGCCGTCTGGTATTTTTCAGTCCCCTCTCAGACCGGCATCTTCCTGAAGCGGACGGATTCATTCTTGGCGGCGGCTATCCGGAACTGTATGCCGGGGATCTGTCTTATAACCGCGGGATGCGCGATTCCATCCGCCGGGCCATAGAGAAGGGGATCCCCTGTCTGGCCGAGTGCGGCGGGTTCCTGTATCTGCATGAAATTCTGCAGGACCAAAACGGCAGGGACTGGCCCATGGCAGGGATTATCAGAGGAAAAGCCTTTCCCGCAGGCCGGCTGACCCGGTTCGGCTATGTAGAGATCGGACGAAATCATGATGCGGGACAGAGTACGGCAGCAGACAGCTGGCTGACGGCGGAAGATAAAATCCGGGGACATGAGTTCCACTACTGGGACAGCACAGACAACGGCAGCAGCTGCGTGGCTGTCAAGCCGGATGGGAAACGAAGCTGGAACTGCATCCATGCAGAAGAAAATCTCTTCGCAGGATTCCCTCATCTGTACCTGCCCTCATGCAGGCAGTTTACAGAGAAATTTGTGGAAAAATGCAAAAATGTCAGACAACTCAGATGAAAGGGGTCAGTCCCCTTTGGGAGAAGAAGATGGAATTGAAGGAACAATTAAGTAAAATCAGCCCGGCGGACGGGTATTCTATGGAAATGGCAAAGGAGAGATGGCGGACGGTGGCCAAGCCTCTCTACAGTCTGGGAAAGCTGGAAGAGGCAGTGATCCGGATGGCAGGGATGAAGAGAAAGCTGGATTTTGGCCTGGATAAGAAAGCTCTTGTGATTATGTGCGCAGATAACGGTGTGGTGGCCGAGAAAGTGACCCAGACGGGGCAGGAGGTTACGGCTATTGTTGCGGAGAATTTTACACAGGGCGCTGCCAGTGTGTGTATGATGGCGCAGGTGGCGGGAGCGGATCTGTTTCCCGTGGATATCGGCATGGCCTCGGATGTGGCCGGTCTGACCAGAGCACAGTACAAGATCGCCCGAGGAACCGGAAACATGGCCCATGGTCCGGCTATGACCCGGGAACAGGCAGAGCAGGCGGTTCTTACAGGCATGCGTATTGTAGAAGAGCTGGCAGATGAGGGGTATGATCTGATTGCCACCGGAGAAATGGGAATCGGAAATACCACGACCAGCAGCGCCGTGGCGTCTGTTCTTCTTGGCTGTGATCCGGAAACAGTGACGGGACGGGGGGCCGGCCTGAGCACAGAAGGCCTTGCACGGAAAATTCAGGTGATCCGGCAGGCCGTAAGTGTGAACCGGCCGGATCCGGAGAATCCCCTGGATGTGCTGGCAAAAGTCGGCGGCCTGGACATTGCAGGCCTGACAGGAGTATTCTTAGGCGGAGCCGTCTGCCGGATCCCTGTAGTGATAGACGGTTTTATCTCGTCTGTGGCGGCTCTCTGCGCGGCCCGTCTGGCGCCGGATTCGTCAGATTACATGCTGCCCTCCCACCGTTCGGGAGAACCTGCCGGAGGGCTGGTGCTGGAGGCATTGGGACTGTCTCCTTTCCTTGAGTGCAACATGTCTCTGGGGGAAGGAAGCGGGGCTGTGGCAGTGCTTCCCCTTCTGGAAATGGGCCTGGAAGTATACCGGAAGATGAGCACCTTTGATGAGATCCATGTACAGCAATATGAGGAGTTGAAGTAAATGTATCTGGTAAAATCACTGGCAGTGGCTCTGTCCATGTATTCAAAAATTCCGGTTCCGGCAGTGGAGTGGAAGGAAGAAAATATGAAGTACGCAATGTGCTTTTTCCCTGTAGTCGGTGTGGCTGCTGGGGCTTTGCAGTATCTGGCCGCGGCGGTGCTTCTTGGATTTACCGGCTGCGGGACTGTCCTTTTTTCTGCCGTGATGACTTTGATTCCGGTCCTTGTAACCGGAGGAATTCATCTGGACGGGTTTGCTGACACCACGGACGCCCTTGCCTCCTGGGGAAACAGGGAGAAAAAGCTGGAGATTCTGAAAGATCCCCACACCGGCGCTTTTGCCGTGATCGGTCTGTGCTGCTGGTTCCTCTTTACCTTTGCTCTGTGGAGTGAAGTGCCGGACAGCGGAAACTGCCGGAACACTCTGGCGGCAGCCTCCTGTATGTATGTGCTGTCCAGAGCGCTCAGCGGGATTTCAGTAGTGACTTTTCCGGCGGCGAAAAACAGCGGCCTTCTCCGGACATTTCAGGACAACGCCCACAAGAGAAACGTCCGGATTGTGCTCTTGATATGGGCGGCTCTGGCAGGAACGCTGATGTGCCTTCTGTCGCCGGTTCAGGGGGCCGCAATGCTGGCAGCCGCGGCAGTGATCTTTCTTTACTATTACCGTCTGTGCAAAAAACAGTTCGGGGGTACGACAGGAGATCTGGCCGGATATTTTCTCCAGCTCTGTGAACTGGGAATGCTGGCGGCCCTTGTTCTGGCGGGAGGGCTTTTATGAAAGTGACTTTTATCCGGCATCTGCCCACACCGGGCAATGAAAAGAAGCAGTATATCGGACGGACAGACGAAGCACTGTCTTCCGGGGCAGCAGCATCGTTTCATAAGAAAAGAGAACTTTACCTGAAAAATCAGCAGAAAAAGGCCGGAAAAGATTCCCCTTTTTATCCGCCGGCAGAGCTGATTGTGGCAAGTCCTATGAAACGCTGTGTTCAGACGGCGGAACTGATCTATCCGGGACAGAAAATTGTAACGGAACCGGTACTTAAGGAATGCGATTTCGGCAGATTTGAGGGAAAGACCTATGAAGAACTGAAAGACGACCCTGCTTATCTTGCATGGCTTGAGAGCGGAGGCACGCTGGCTTTCCCGGAAGGAGAAGATCAGGAAGCGTTCCGGAGCCGCTGTGCGGACGGGGTCCGCAGATGGCTGCAGAAGGGCATTGAAGAAAAGAGAAAGAGTATCGCTTTTGTAGTGCACGGCGGAACGATTATGGCCGCCCTGCACAGACTGGCGGAAGGGGAGCATGGCTTCTATGACTGGCAGACCGGAAACGGCCGGGGATTTACTGCTCTGGCTGCGGAGGACGAATGGCAGGAGGGCATGGAGATCCTCCGTAAAATCAGAGAACTGCCGGTGTGGTAAATACAAGGCAAAAGGAAGGTGACAGCAGTTGGAAAAAAGAGAAAATCAGGCATATGAAACAGATCTGACCGGGAAGAAGATCGCCGTTGTAGGCGCCGGAGGAGTAGGCGGATTTCTGGCCGGGATGCTGGGCCGGGTGTGCCCCCATCTTACTCTTGCGGCAAGAGGAGCCAGAAAAAAGGCGATTCTTGAGAACGGCCTGGTGCTTCACAGCGAATACAAAGGGGAGATTACCGTGCATCCGGAGACAGTAACAGAGACTTCCGGAATGACAGAGCAGGACTATATTTTTGTCTGTGTAAAAAACTACTCGCTGGAGAATGTGTGCCGGGAGATGGAGCATGCAGTGACGGAGGATACAGTGATCATTCCTGTAATGAATGGTGTGGATCCCGGGGACCGGATCCGTTCTCTGATCAGCAGGGGCACAGTGGTGGATTCCCTGATCTATATTGTCTCTTTCGCGAATGCGGATTATTCCGTCACCCAGCAGGGGGATTTCGCAGATCTGCGGATCGGAATCACAGACGCAGATGCGACGGAAAAGGCAAAGACAGAGGAAGTCTCGGCGATTCTGAGAGCTGCGGATATTGACCATCAGGTATCAGACAAGATTGAAGTAGAGATCTGGCGCAAATATATTCTGAACTGCGCTTATAATGTGGCAACGGCATATTACGACAACACCATCGGAGAACTGAGAAGGGATCCCCGGAAGGCGGCGGAATATGAGGCCCTTGTGAAGGAAGCATGGCAGGTGGCTCTTGCAAAAGGAGTGGATGTGACTCAGGAACACATTGACGCCATTATCCGCAGATTTTATAAGGAGCTGGCCGGAAACGCCACCAGTTCTCTGCAGAGAGACATCCGGGCAGGCAGGACGGCGGAGACAGAGACGTTCAGCGGCTATATTGTTCACGAAGGAAAGAAACTGGGGCTGGATCTTCCGGTTTCCTCCAGGATGTATGAGGGCCTGAAAAAAGCAGGAAAGGACAGAACGGGAAATGAGTAAAAACAAGGATAAAACCAATGTAATGCGCATACTGGATCAGAAGAAGATCACCTATATCAGTCATAACTATGAAAGTACCGGGGCTATCAGCGGCGTGGAGGTGGCTCAGGCTCTGAATCAGGATCCGGACATGGTGTTTAAGACACTGGTTACTGTAGGAAAATCAAAAGCAAACTATGTGTTTGTCGTTCCGGTGAAAAAGGAGCTGGATCTGAAAAAGGCAGCCCGCGCAGTAGGCGAGAAGAGTATTGAGATGATCAAATCCAAAGAGCTGCTTCCGCTGACCGGGTATATTCACGGAGGATGTTCCCCTATCGGCATGAAAAAGCAGTTTGTGACTACGATAGACCAGTCCGCCGCAGACTGCGAGCGGATCATATTCAGCGGAGGAAAAATCGGATACCAGGTAGAAATGAGCCTTTCTGATCTGGAAAAAGTAATTCCTTTTCAGCTGGCGGATATTGCAGAATAGATAAAGCATAAACAAGCGGATTCCGGATGTCCGCTTTCCACATAAGAGAATGAGAAAGGCAGGTGAGGAGAAATGCTCCGCTATACAGGAAAACGAATCGTGACAGGGATTCTCTCCCTTTTTGTGCTGGCTACGGCTACTTTCTTTCTCATTCATTTTATGCCGGGAAGCCCGTTTCAGAGCGGATCAGTTTCCCAGCAGGTGGTAGACGCCCTTGAAAAAGAGTACGGGCTGAGTGAACCACTGATTTCCCAGTATTTTTCCTATATGGGCAACCTGCTGCAGGGCGATCTGGGCATTTCCTACACGGAGCCGGGGACCGGTGTGGCGGAAATTATCGGGAGGACCTGGCCCCTGACCGCGTCGGTGGGAATCGCGGCGCTTCTGACGGCGGTAATCACGGGAACCGGGCTGGGAATTCTCCGGGCGGTTACAAAACGCAGAGCAGTAAAAAGCGTGATTTCCGCGGGAGAAATGCTGGCAGCAGGCATTCCGGGATTTGCAGCAGCCTTTCTTCTTCTGTATATATTCAGCATGAAACTGAAAGTACTTCCGGTATCCGGGCTTCTGACGCCGGCCCACTATGTTCTCCCCACGGTGGCTCTGGCCCTGTATCCCGCTGCAGTGATCTGCCGGCTGACCGGAAATTCCCTGGAGACGGAACTTCGGAAAGAATACGTGGTCTTTGCACGGATGAAAGGGCTGAGCCGGCGTCGTACTGTGCTTACCCATGCTTTGAAAAATGCGTATCTTCCGGTTCTGCGGTATCTGGGACCGGCTATGGCATATCTGCTTACCGGGAGCTTTGCGGTAGAAAGTATTTTTAATATTCCGGGGCTGGGACGGGAATTTGTAAATTCCATCACAAACAGGGACTACACCCTGATACTGGGACTGACTGTATTTATGGGAGCGGTGGTGATCCTGGCGAATCTGCTGACAGATCTTCTGTGTGCATGGCTGGATCCCCGGACGCGGAGATCTTTTTCCGGTGATGTCTGACAAAGGAGGCGGCAGTTTGGGAAACTTTATTTTTCATTTCAGAGGCAAAGAAGCAGTCTCGCAGAATCAGGAAAAAACAGAATACAGAAAAGCCGGAGAATACGGCGGTTCCCGTCTTTCCCGGAAAGCCCGGAGAAAGCTTCTCGTATACGGAATCATTCTGGGAGTATGGGTGCTGCTGGCGGTGCTGGTGCCTCTTTTCTGGCCTTTTTCTTATTCGGAACAGAATGCAGATATCCGGAACCAGGCCTTTTCCCTGACCCATTGGTTCGGGACAGACCGGTTCGGGAGAGATCTTTTTGCCCGGGTATGGTATGGCGCGGGAATCAGTCTGCTTGTAGGCGTGTCCAGCGCGCTGATCAATGGAACACTGGGGATTTGTGTGGGCGCGTTTTCCGGATGGCTGGGAGGAGCTGCGGATATGGTGCTGATGCGGATCGGGGATGTGATCTCTTCCATACCGTCTATGATCTATGTTATTCTGATCATGCTGGCTGCAGGCTCAGGTCCGGGAAGTATTATCCTGGGACTGTGTGTGGCCGGATGGGTCGACATGGCGCGGATTGTGCGGGGAGAGATTCTGCGGCTGAAGGAAACAGATTTTGCCTGTGCGGCGAGAATGGAAAGCCTGTCCTCTATGCGTATTCTGTTCCGCCATCTGCTGCCCAATGCGGCAGGACCGATTCTGGTTAATCTGATTTTTCTGATCCCCCAGGCAATTTTTACGGAGTCTTTTCTCAGTTTCCTTGGAGTGGGAATTGCGGCTCCGGCGGCCAGTCTGGGAACCATTATCCAGGAGGCCAGAAGCCAGATGGTGCTCTATCCCTGGCAGATGGCCTGTCCCCTTGCCGTACTCTGTGTCATGCTTCTATGTCTGAATGCTGCCGGATCTGTGCTGGAAGATCAGACCGGAAGCGCCGGGGGAAACCGGACCCTGTACCACTGGGATAACATTACTGCAGAAAAAAGCCGGTCTGCCGGAATGACGACGGAAGGAAGAGAAGGAAAATGAAAGTGCTGGATGTACAGAATCTGAACGTACAATATCATACGGAAAAAGGAAATTTCAGCGCTGTCAGCGGACTTTCTCTTTCGATAGAAGAAGGGGAAATCACCGGGCTGGTGGGACAGTCAGGCTGCGGGAAAAGTACGGCAGTGCGGGCGGTTATGGGAATTTCCGCGGAAAATGCGGAAATGGAATATGAAAAGCTGTCTCTGGACGGCGGGATTCCCATACCGGGACATAATATTGCCATGATTTTTCAGGATTCTCAGAACTGTCTTAATCCTTCTGTGAAAATCGGAAAACAGATTGCCGAGACAGTGAAAATCCGGAGAAAATGCACCGGGAAAGAGGCGGACAGAAGGGCTCTGGAACTTCTGGATCTGGTAGGAATCCGTAATCCGTCGCTTCGCATGAAGCAGTATCCTTTCGAGCTGTCCGGCGGCATGAGACAGAGAGTGGTAATCGCCATTGCCCTTGCCTGTGATCCGCGGCTGATTATCGCAGACGAGCCGACCACTGCCCTGGATGCCGTAGTGCAGGCTCAGATCCTCGGACTTCTGAGAAAAATTGTCCGGGATACGAAGACAGCGCTTCTTCTGGTCAGTCATGATCTGGGGGTTATCGCTTCTCTGTGCAGCCGCGTATATGTGATGGAGAAAGGAAAGGTTGCAGAGTCCGGCACGGCGGAGGAGATTTTCTACTCTCCGGAACAGGAATATACAAAACAGCTGAAGATCGGAAGAGCGTCGTGTAGGGAAAGAGTGTAGATCTCGGTGGTCGCCGTA
>USFD01000055.1 GCA_900553885.1 uncultured Ruminococcus sp. | reverse complement strand
ATGGAGCTGTCCGAGCGGAACGCGAGTTTCCATTGAAAATCCTGTTTTTAGCCTGCATCCGGGGTTTTTCTGTTTTACTTTATTCTGCGGAACGGAGAGCAAAATCTCCTCGGCCGCTCTACGAATACGATTTCCGTTTCCTCTGTATCCGAGTATTTTCGTACCTTCTCCAGTCCCATGTCCCAGATAAATTCAAATTTCAGAATGTACAGTTTGCGGGCGGCATAGGATGTAGAAACAGCAAAGGCAGGTACTGGTTTGGATAATTTCAAAAAAGAAGGGCGAAGAAGCCTGAAATATCAGATGCAGGCGCTGGCTTTTTTGTGTGTGCTGGTTTTCCTTCCTCTTGGGTCAGTGGACTGCAAAAAGGCTGGAGAAAGTACACAACGCGAAGAGACCGGCAGCCTGGAAACCGGAGGGATGGAAGAAGAGGATGGGACTGCCGGGGCGGGGAACCGCCAGAAACCGAAGGTCGCCATAACATTTGACGACGGCCCGGACGCATCCTGCACTCCGGTGCTGCTTGACGGGCTGAAAGAGCGGGGCGTTAAGGCTACTTTTTTTGTGATCGGGGAAAATATAGAGAAAGATGGAAACCGGGATATAATAAAACGCATGTATCAGGAAGGACATCAGATCGGGAATCATACATACAGCCATGTGAATCTGGCACGGATGAGCCGGGAGGAGGCCCATAGGGAGCTTGGGATGACAGATTCGCTGATCCGGGATATTACCGGGAAGGAAACAGAATTTGTGCGCCCGCCTTTTGGCGCCTTCCCGGCGGATATGGAAGAGGAGATTGACAAACTTTATGTGAAGTGGACGGTGGATCCTCTTGACTGGACAACGGAAAATCCGGATGAAATTGTTCAGAGAGTAGTGACGGAAACGGAAGAAAATGATATTATTCTTTTGCATGACTGTTATAAGAGTTCAGTAGAAGCTGCACTTCGCATCATTGATATCCTGCAGGCAGGAGGTTATGAGTTTGTTACCGTGGACCGCCTGCTGATTGATTGATGATAAATGCTAAATATCTGGAAAAGGAACGATTTAATATGATACATGAATATTCAAGAACAGAAATGCTTCTGGGAAAGGAAGGAATGCTGCGCCTCAGACGGGCTTCCGTTGCCGTGTTTGGCGTAGGCGGCGTGGGCTCACACTGTATTGAGGCGCTGGCCAGAAGCGGGGTGGGACATTTGATTCTGATTGATAATGACACGGTTTCCCTTACTAATATTAACCGGCAGTCTATTGCGTATCACAGTACTGTGGGCAGATATAAGACAGAAGTGATGAAAGAACGGATCCGGGATATTGATCCGGAAATAAAAGTGGAGACATGGGAAACCTTTGTCCTGCCGGATAACCTGGAGGACTTTTTTACCGGACAGGTGGATTATATTGTGGATGCCATTGATACAGTGAGTACAAAGATCGGTCTTGCAGAGCTGTCCTGCCGAAGAAAGATTCCCCTGATCAGCAGCATGGGAACAGGAAATAAACTGCATCCGGAGCTGTTTGAAATCGAGGATATTTACCGGACGAGCGTATGTCCGCTGTGCAGAGTGATGCGCAGGGAGCTGAAAAACCGGGGAATTCCGCATTTGAAAGTTGTGTATTCCAAAGAGAAGCCGGCTGTTGTCCGGAATGAAGATCAGACAGAAAAGCGGGAGACCGGCCGGCCTGTGCCTGGCAGTATTTCTTTTGTCCCGCCGGTGGCCGGACTTCTGATGGCAGGCGAGGTGATTCGGGAGCTGGCAGGGATTCAGTGATCAGGGAACCGGTGATTTACAGCCGATAGATCATTCGGCGGAGAAAAAGGATGAAGCAGACATTTGCGATTGGAAGGATGAATTAGTATGGATTTATTTGATTATATGAGAGAGACTGCACAGGAAAAGGAAGCGCCTCTTGCATCCAGAATGCGCCCTTCCACTCTGGATGAAGTAGTGGGACAGCAGCATATTATTGGAAAGGACAAACTTCTTTACCGGGCCATAAAAGCGGACAAGCTCAGTTCCGTAATATTTTACGGACCTCCGGGTACGGGGAAAACAACTCTGGCAAAAGTGATTGCCAATACCACCAGCGCGGAGTTCAAACAGATTAATGCCACATCTGCCGGAAAAAAGGACATGGAAGAAGTGATTCGCGAGGCGAAAGATCTGAAAGGAATGTACGGGCGGAAGACAATTCTCTTTATTGATGAGATTCACAGATTTAATAAAGGACAGCAGGATTATCTGCTGCCTTTTGTGGAAGACGGTACGGTGATTCTGATCGGAGCTACAACGGAAAATCCGTATTTTGAGGTGAACCAGGCGCTTCTGTCGCGGTCCAGCATTTTTGAACTGAAGCCTCTTACAAAAGAGGAAATCAGCCGGCTGATCTGCCGTGCAGTGTCTGATCCGGATAAAGGAATGGGAAGTTTTCACGCAGCTATTGATGAGGATGCCCTGGAATTCCTTTCGGATATTTCGGGAGGAGATGCAAGAACTGCTCTGAATGCAGTGGAACTCGGAGTGCTTACAACAGAACGGTCGGATGACGGTATCATACATATTACTCTTGAAGTGGCCTCGGAATGTATTCAGAAAAGAGCGGTGAATTACGATAAGAAAGGAGATAATCACTACGATATTATCTCCGCCTTTATCAAAAGTATGCGCGGATCGGATCCGGATGCCGCAGTATATTACCTGGCAAAAATGCTTTATGCGGGAGAGGATATTAAATTTATTGCCCGCAGAATTATGATCTGCGCATCAGAAGATGTCGGAAACGCAGATCCTATGGCGCTTACCGTGGCTGTATCGGCGGCTCAGGCTGTAGAACGGATCGGGATGCCTGAGTCAGCGATTATTCTGTCTCAGGCCGTAACGTATGTGGCATCTGCGCCGAAGAGCAATTCTGCAGTCAATGCAATTACTGCCGCCCGGCAGGCGGTACAGCAGTACAATACAACGGTTCCGGTACATTTGCGGGACGCTCATTACAAAGGAGCGAAAGATCTGGGACATGGTACAGGATATAAATATGCCCATGACTATCCGGGGCATTATGTGAAGCAGCAGTATCTTCCGGATGAAATAAAAGACGCCAGGTTCTATGAACCCGGCGATCTGGGATATGAAAAACAGATAAAAGCATATTTAGAGAAGCTTCGAGAGCAGTAGCGTATAAATCTCCTGGCTCTGACGGCTCCAGTTTGCAGCGATGGACTCCGCCTCCTTTTCTGTGGGAACGGTAAGTTTCAGATCGATCAGACTGAAGCCGTTTTCTACAATCTGGCACCGGACTTCAAATTCCCGGTTGGTGTTCAGATAATAGTCGGATTTTACAGAAGCTTCTTCCTTCAGATCATACTGTTTTTCTTTGAGAAAATCATTAATATCCTGTTGAATAGCAGGAGAAATTTTATTTGCAAAAAAATGGATTGTCTCCGCACCGCTCTCTGTCAGATGGTAAAGTGTCCGGTTATGGGTTGTCTCTGCTTTAAGCAGCCCGGAGTCGCCCAGTTCGGAGAGTGTCTCCTGCAGCCGGAAGTAAGAGGTGTATCCCTTATCCAGTATAAATTCGGAGATCTGTGATGTGGTAAGTGGGAAATCCACTTTGTCAAGCATGTATAAAACGATCAGTTTATATAAGGTATATGTTTCAGCCATAGTACTCCTTTCCCTGCCATATGTCATTTTCTTTCAGATACTGCTGAAACCGGTTCAGCACAGTCCGCTTCGCGCTGGTCCAGAGAGGCGCTATGAGCAGATCTTTCGGGCCGTCTCCTGTGAGACGGTGTATGGAAATGTCCGGTCTTAGACGGGCAACACATCTTCCCAGTACGCGGATGTACGTTTCCATATCCGGGACGTAAAAGGGCGATTTTTCATAATCCAGCGCAAGGTCTGTCCCCCGGAGAATATGGAGAAGCTGCAGCTTGATGCCCTGGATATCCGTCCGGTTCAGATAATCGATGGTTTCCATCATCATTTCTTCTGTCTCTCCGGGAAGAAAGAGTATAACATGGACAATAACCCGGATTCCGGCCGCGCGCAGATCCGACACGGCTTTATCAAAAACTTCCAGGGGGTAGCCTCTGCGAATGTATTTTGCGGTGCCGGGATGGATCGTCTGCAGTCCCAGCTCCACCCAGACCGGTTTGATCCTGTTGAGACGCTCCAGAAGACAAACCACATCTTTTCCGAGACAGTCCGGCCGTGTGGCCACAGACAGAACTTTTACATCCGGATCCCGGACAGCCCGGGAGAAAATATCTTCCAGATAGTCTACGGGAGCATAGGTGTTGGTAAAGGCCTGGAAATAGGCGATATAGGAGCGGATGGGGCGCTTCTGCGCAAGATCCTGTTTCCCTCTGGCCAGCTGTTCCTCGATTGAAAGAGAGGCGGATCCGGCAAAATCCCCGGAGCCTTTTGCGCTGCAGAAGATGCATCCGCCGGTGCCGCAGTGCCCGTCCCGGTTCGGACAGGTCATGCCTCCGTTCAGCGTGATTTTATACACTTTTTCGCCAAAGGTACTTTTCAGTTCATAGTCAAGAGAATAATACCGCCGTTCTCCCCAGCGTTTTCTGTCCTCCATAAAACGGGTATCCTCCAAGCAGCTTCCTATATTGGGAACGGGCCTTCTCTGCGGATGCCGTTCCGGTGTCTTTAACACGGTTTATAATAACACTCCTGTTCAAACTTGACAAGTGTGAGGAGGATCTGTATAATCGGAATATATATTCAGATAGGAGGCTGTTTCTGCCTGCCTGCGGGACTGGGCAGATCCTTATCAGCTTATGTAATGCGAGATTTCGATTAACGTCAGTTCAGACGAAGATTCCCGAAGCATTTAAGTAAAAACCAGAACAGTACAAATGAAAGAGTATGTATGAAAGAACGGACAGGAAGTAATAGTATGAGTAATGAGGAAAGGAAACCGGATATGACAAGAGAAAAATATGAATCCCTTCCCCTGGCTACGCTTAAAGAGCTGGCAAAGGCAAGAAAGATGCGGGGGATTTCAGGTATGAAAAAGGGAGACCTGATTGAAGCCATGCTTGCGTTGGATGAGCAGGAGCGTCAGAAAGCAGCCAGTGCGGAGGCAAAAGAAGAAGTAAAAGAAGAGATGCGGGAGAAAAAGGAAGAAACCGACATTGAGATGCTGGACAGCGGACATGTGGCAAACGGTATTCTCGAAGTGCTGCAGGACGGTTATGGTTTTATCCGGAGTGAAAATTATCTTCCCGGAGAAAATGACGTGTATGTGTCTCCTTCCCAGATCAGAAGATTTGGCCTCAAGACAGGAGATATTCTGACCGGAAATACAAGAATTAAGACACAGGGTGAAAAGTTCAGCGCTCTGTTGTATGTATCTACGATCAACGGGCTGCGTCCGGCAGAGGCTATGAAAAGGAAGAACTTTGAAGATCTGACTCCCATTTTCCCGAATCAGCGGATCCGGCTTGAGACACCAGGCAGTTCGACAGCCATGCGGATTGTGGATCTGGTTTCGCCGATTGGAAAAGGGCAGAGAGGTATGATCGTATCGCCTCCGAAGGCGGGAAAAACGACGCTTCTGAAAGAAGCTGCATTATCTGTTCAGAAAACAGAACCGGACATGCATCTTCTGATTCTGCTGATTGACGAACGCCCGGAAGAAGTTACAGATATCAGAGAGGCCATTGCAGGTCCGAACGTAGAGGTGATTTATTCAACTTTTGATGAACTCCCGGAGCATCATAAAAGGGTTTCAGAAATGGTGATTGCAAGAGCAAAGCGTCTGGTAGAACATGGGAAAGATGTTATGATTCTTCTGGACAGCATTACCCGTCTGGCAAGAGCCTACAACCTTACCGTTCCGCCTTCAGGAAGAACGCTTTCCGGAGGTCTTGATCCGGCTGCCCTGTATATGCCGAAACGATTTTTCGGCGCTGCAAGAAATATGCGGGAGGGCGGAAGTCTGACCATTCTTGCAACCGCTCTGGTAGATACAGGAAGCAAGATGGATGATGTAGTATATGAAGAGTTTAAGGGAACCGGTAATATGGAACTGATGCTGGACCGTAAACTTCAGGAAAAGAGAGTGTTCCCGGCAATTGATATTCCAAAATCCGGCACCCGGCGGGAAGACCTCCTTCTGACCAAGGAAGAACAGGAAGCGGCCTATATTATAAGAAGAGCAATGAACGGTATGAAAGCCGAGGAAGCAGTGGACAATCTTCTGAATATGTTTGCACATACAAAGTCAAACAGCGAGCTCGTCAGACAGGTTATCCGCCAGAAATTTATATAATATGACAGAAACTTTATTAAAAAACGGTTGCAAAAGAAAATATCTTATGCTATAATTAGAAAGCTGTTTATAGAGTAAAATAAGTATTCTAAAATAGAGAGGTGAAAATCATGCGCGAAGGAATCCATCCGGAATATCATCAGGCAACAGTGACCTGCAACTGTGGAAACACATTTACAACAGGTTCTACAAAGGAAAATATCCACGTGGAAATCTGCTCCAAATGCCATCCGTTCTATACAGGTCAGCAGAAAGCAGCTCAGGCTCGCGGCCGTGTTGACAAGTTCAACAAAAAATATGGTATTAAATAAAAATGATACGTTGCAGGCTGAGGTGAGATCATCTCAGCCTCTTTGTTGTTTATAAGACAGGAGGAACTATGAAATCATCGAACATAGGCGGACAGGCAGTCCTGGAAGGAATTATGATGCGCAATGGCCCGAAATATTCTGTGGCAGTGCGCAAACCGGACGGAGAGATCGCAGTGGATGTGAAGGATTATAAAAGTGTGATTCCCTGGAAAACACCGCTGAAGATTCCGTTTATCCGGGGGATTTTTAATTTTGTGGATTCTCTTGTCCTGGGAATGCGTACGCTGACTTATTCTGCAAGTTTTTTTGAAGATGAAGAGGAAGAGCTTCTTACGGAAGAAGAGGCTGCAAAAAGAGAAAAACAGGAAAAGATCTTTTTAAATCTTACTATAGTGGCAGCTGTCATTCTTGCAGTGGCAATTTTTATGATCCTGCCTTATTATCTGAGCGGATTCGTGGAGCGATATACTTCTTCCAGAGCGGTAATGACAGTGTTTGAAGGCGTAATCCGGGTCATCATTTTTCTGCTTTATATTCTGCTGATTTCCAGAACCAGGGATATTAAGAGGACGTTTATGTATCACGGAGCAGAGCATAAGTGCATTAACTGTATCGAACACGGACTGGAGCTGAATGTGGAAAATGTGAGGAAAAGTTCCAAACAGCATAAAAGGTGCGGGACAAGTTTTCTCTTTTTTGTGATGATTGTGAGTATTATTTTCTGTTTCTTTATTGTCACAGAATCACCGGTTCTCCGGGTAGTGCTTCGTATCGCGCTCTTTCCGCTGATTGCCGGAGTGTCCTATGAGATTATCCGTCTGGCGGGAAACAGCGATAATCCTGTTGTCAATCTGCTGAGCAGACCGGGAATGTGGGTGCAGAATATGACTACGAAGGAGCCGGACGACTCCATGATTGAGGTCGGAATCCGGGCAGTGGAAGAGGTGTTTGACTGGAGAACCTGGCAGAGGGAAAATCTATGACACTGAGAGAAGCATGGGAAGCAGGAAAAGAAGCGCTCAGGCAGGCGGGGATTCCGGATGCGGATCTGGATGCCTGGTATCTTCTTGAATATATAACCGGGATTACCCGAACAGTTTATTTTGCGGAGCCGGGGATGCAGCTTGAGGACGGGCAGTACGACAGATACAGATCCCTCATAAAGAAACGGGCAGAGCATGTTCCGCTTCAGCACCTGACCGGGGAACAGGAATTTATGGGTCTGTCTTTCCGGGTCAATGAAAATGTACTGATTCCCCGGCAGGACACGGAGACGCTGGCAGAAACGGCACTTGAATTTCTGAAAAAGGGAGAAATTCCCTCCGCGGACAGCTGCGTTCGCTTGCTGGATATGTGCACCGGTTCCGGCTGTATTCTGATCAGTGTTCTGTATTATGCATTGAAAAACCAATTATTCAGAACCGGCAGCAGTCCGGCAGTCTGTATACAGGGAACCGGGGCGGATCTTTCAGATAAGGCACTCGCCGTGGCAGAAGAAAATGCTTCCGTACACCAGGTGGAAGCAACGTTTGTGCAGGGAGATCTGTTTGAAAATATCGAAGGCAGATACGGGATGATTCTTTCCAATCCTCCCTATATCCCTACTGCAGAAATTGATCGTCTGCAGGATGAAGTGAAAATGCATGATCCGATCTGTGCGCTGGACGGCAGAGAGGACGGCCTCTTTTTTCACAGAAGAATTGTGAAAGAAAGCAGAGCTTACCTGGAAAAGGGCGGCATGCTGATTTTTGAGATCGGATATGATCAGGCGCGGGAAGTCAGTGAACTAATGCGGCAGGCCGGGTTTTCTGATGTTCAGGTCAGAAAAGATCTGGCGGGGCTTGACCGGGTCGTTTCCGGCAGGTATGATAACGAATGGAAAGGATAGATAGAGATGTTTGACAGATTAGATGATTTGCTGATCCGCTACGAAGAGCTTATGGGCGAACTTCAGGAGCCGGATGTGGCCAATGATCCGGAACGCTTTAAAAAGCTGATGAAAGAACAGAGCGATCTTGCTCCGATTATTGAAGCTTACCGGGAATATAAGAAGTGTAAACAGAATATTGAGGACAGTCTGCTTCTTCTGGAAGAAGAGTCTGACGAGGAAATGAAGGAGCTGGCCAAGGAGGAACTCAGCGAGTCCAGAAAACGGGTGGAAGAACTGGAACAGGAGCTGAAAGTCCTTCTGCTTCCCAAAGATCCCAATGATGATAAAAATGTTATCGTTGAAATCCGTGCCGGCGCAGGCGGGGACGAGGCTGCACTTTTTGCCGCAGAGATTTACCGTATGTATGTTCACTATGCGGACAGCCGCGGGTGGAAGACAGAGATGATCTCATTAAATGAAAACGGAATCGGCGGATTTAAGGAATGTGTATTTATGATTTCCGGACACGGCGCTTATTCGAGACTGAAATATGAAAGCGGTGTGCATCGGGTGCAGCGTGTCCCGGAAACAGAGAGCGGAGGAAGAATCCATACTTCTACGATTACTGTAGCGATTATGCCTGAGGCTGAAGAAGTGGATGTGGTAATCGATGAGAAGGATATCCGTATTGATGTTATGCGTGCGTCCGGAAACGGAGGACAGTGCGTAAATACAACGGACTCTGCCGTTCGTCTGACTCATTATCCCACCGGAATTGTCATCTACAGCCAGACGGAAAAGTCCCAGCTTCAGAATAAGGAGAAAGCGTTCCGTCTTCTGCGCTCTAAACTGTATGATCTTGAACTTGAAAAACAGCAGGCTTCTGAAGCAGAGGCGCGGAGAAGCCAGATCGGAACCGGAGACCGTTCGGAAAAAATAAGGACATATAATTTCCCTCAGGGACGTGTGACGGATCACAGAATCAAGCTTACGCTGCATAAACTGGACTCTGTATTAAACGGAGATCTGGACGAGATTATTGACAGCCTGATTGCGGCAGATCAGACTGCCAAACTGGCAAAAATGGAGGATTGATAGCAGATGAACGAACCGATATTCAAACGCCCGGAACTGGAAGACAAAGAACAGATTGATACCTATTTTAATAAAGCTCCCGGGAGAAGCTGTGAGCGTACCTTTGTAAATGTCTATCTCTGGTCCAGACATTACCGGGTCAAATTCGGGGTGATTCAGGATGCCCTCGTATTCCGCAGCGAAGATGACGGGCTGGCCTTTTCCTATCCTGCGGGGGACCGGGAAAATGTTCATGCTGCACTGGATTACCTGCTGGAATACTTCCGTGAGAAAGGACTTCCTTTCTGTCTGTATAATGTAACGCCGGAGCATTTTGAAGAGCTGGAGCGCTGGTATCCGGGAAGATTTGAAATTGAGTACAACAGAGACGCGGCGGATTATGTGTATGAAACTGAGAAGCTGGCCACTCTTGCCGGAAAAAAGCTTCACGGAAAACGGAATCATATTAATAAATTCAAAGCGCTTTATCCGGACTGGTCCTATGAACCTCTTGATGACGGAAATGTGGAAGAGTGCTTCCAGATGGCTCTGAAATGGAGGAATCAGAACGGATGTGACGAGGATGCGGAAAAGAACGCGGAAATGTGTGTGACGCTGAATTCTCTCAGACTGTACAAGGAGCTGGGGTTAAAAGGCGGCGTGCTCCGGGCGGAAGGCAGGATTGTGGCCTTTACCGTAGGCGAGCCGCTGTGCCAGGATACTTTCGTAGTCCATATTGAGAAGGCATTTCCGGATGTGGAAGGCGCTTATCCTATGATTAACCAGCAGTTTGTTCAGCACGAATGTATGAATTATCAGTATGTAAACAGAGAAGAAGACACCGGGGCAGAAGGATTAAGAAAGGCGAAACTTTCCTATCGGCCTGCGTTTCTGGTTGAAAAAGGCATAGTAAAAGAAAAGGAGAGAGTACAATGATTTCAAAGAAAATGGAAAACATGGTAGCAAACAGTTCGGCAATCCGTGCAATGTTTGAGGAAGGCAACCGCCTGGCTTTAAAGTACGGCGCGGAAAATGTGTTTGATTTCAGCCTGGGAAATCCAAATGTTCCGGCACCGGAAAGTGTAAAAAAGGCCATTATCGAGCTGCTTGATGAAGAAGATCCGATTGTCCTCCACGGCTATACAAACAGCAACGCGGGATATGAGGATGTAAGAAGTGCAGTCGCCCAGTCTCTGAATGAACGGTTTGGCACCTCTTTTGAAGCGCGCAACATTACTATGACAGTGGGAGCAGCGGGAGGTCTGAACGTGATATTAAAGGCTCTCCTGAACCCGGGAGATGAGGTGATTGTCTTTGCACCGTATTTTGGAGAGTACCGGAGCTACACAGATAATTACGACGGCGTACTTGTGGAGATCTCTCCGGATACAGCTACATTCCAGCCAAAACTGGATGAGTTTGAAGCCAAAATTACACCGAAGACAAAAGCGGTAATCGTCAATACTCCCAACAATCCTACCGGTGTGGTATATTCAGAAGAGACAATCAAAAAGCTGGCTGCGGTAATGGAGAAAAAGCAGAAGGAATATGGCACAGATATCTATCTGATTTCAGATGAGCCCTACAGAGAACTGGCCTATGACGGTGTGGAGGTTCCTTATCTGACCAGATACTATGACAATACGGTAGTGGGATATTCCTACAGCAAGTCTCTGTCTCTTCCCGGAGAACGAATCGGATATCTGGTAATTCCGGATGAAGCGGCAGACAGTGAGAAGCTGATTGCTGCGGCAAATGTGGCTACCCGGATCCTGGGATTTGTTAATGCGCCTACGCTTCAGCAGAAAGTGGTAAAGGCTTGTCTGAACGAAAAGACAGATATTTCTTTCTATAACAGAAACAGAGAGACGCTGTACAACGGACTGAAAGAACTTGGATTTGAATGCATCAAGCCGGAAGGCGCTTTCTATCTGTTTGTAAAATCTCCGGTAGAGGATGAGAAACAGTTCTGTGCTGCGGCAAAGAAATATAATATCCTGATTGTACCGGGAAGTTCTTTCGGCTGTCCGGGATATGTAAGAATTGCTTATTGTGTATCCTACGAGACAATTGTGAATTCACTTCCCAAATTTGCAGAGCTTGCAAAGGAGTACAAATAGGATTTCAGGAGAAAAAACATGACAGTCAGAAATGCATTATTAAAAAACATCCGTCAGGTAGAGCCGTATGTTCCGGGTGAACAGCCTCAGCACAGGGTGATAAAGCTGAATACAAATGAAAATCCCTATCCGCCGTCTCCGCGTGTGGCAGAAGCTCTGAAAAAACTGGATGCGGATACGCTGCGCCTTTATCCCGATCCTGAAGCATCGGTTCTGACAGAGGCGCTGGCAGGATATTACGGTGTGAATAAGGACCAGGTTTTTGTAGGTGTCGGCTCAGATGATGTGCTTTCGCTGTGCTTCCTGACATTTTTTAACTCAGAGAAACCGATTCTGTTTCCTGATATTACTTATTCATTTTATAAGGTGTGGGCACAGCTTTACAGGATTCCATATGAGTGCCCCAGGCTGAATGATGAATTCCGGATCGTGCGGGAAGATTATTACAGGGAAAACGGAGGAATTATTTTCCCGAATCCGAATGCACCTACGGCAATCTATGAAGAACTGGATTTTATAGAAGACATTCTGGATCACAACCGGGATTCTATTGTGATTGTTGACGAGGCGTACATAGACTTTGCGGGGAGATCAGCACTGGAATTAATCGAAAAGTATGACAATCTGATAGTGGTGCAGACTTTTTCCAAATCCAGAAGCATGGCGGGGATGCGGATCGGTTATGCTGTCTCAAATCCGGATCTGATCGGCTGCCTGAATAATGTGAAATATTCTTTTAACTCTTATACCATGAATCAGCCGGATCTTGTATGCGGAGCGGCGGCGGTACAGGATGAAGAATATTTCAGAGAAAAAATCCGTATGATAGTAGAAACACGGGAATGGGCAAAAGGGAAGCTTAAAGAGCTGGGATTTGTATTTCCGGAGCCAAAAGCTAACTTTATTTTTGCAAAGCATCCGGATTATGACGCCGGAATGCTGTTCAGGAATCTGAAGGAGCACAATATTTATGTAAGACACTGGGATTCCGAGAGGATCCGGGATTATCTGAGGATAACCATAGGTACCAAAGAGGAGATGGAGGCACTTTTTGATTTCCTGAAAGGCATAATTTAGCAGAAGATTTCTCTCTTTTTTCTGCCCTGGGAACCCCTTTCGGAGCGTTGACAGTATCCGGCGGAATCCGCTATAATGGATATAGTAAGTGAGAAGGGAAGTATTTTATGATTTTCAAAAACAGTGAAGAAAAGAGAAATACAGCCTGGAGAACTGTTATGACGGTTTCCTCCGTACTCATTGTTATTATTGCAGCGTTTTTCATTGTAAAGCTTTTTACAGATAATCCGCTGGAAGGAACATGGGTGAGTGAGGATGAGGGAATCCGAATGGAAGTCCGGGGAGACGACACTGTTGTGCTTACCCGGATAAACGGAGAAAACAAGGACTCTCTTACTCTGGATGGCATTGTGGATAAGGAAAACAAGACATTTACAGTCCAGTTAAGAAGCGGATCTGTTCCGGAAGGTGCAGATGATGGACTTGATGCCTCAGAAGATGACCAGAATCCGTTTGACGGGACATACAGCTATAGTATTGAAAATGATACGCTGACTCTCACCGAACGGGAATACGGAGATCAGTTTGTATTCGAACGTGAATAAAGAGTTTTGAGAAGAGTTCCGGCTGCGGGACTCTTCTGTTATTAAAAATCAGAAAAAGGAGAAAAGCAATGTACAGAAACCTCACAAAAGAAGTGGCCATTGGAAACGTGAAGATCGGCGGAGAAAACCCTGTGGCGATTCAGTCCATGACAAATACGCCAACAGAAAATGCAGATGCGACTGTGGAACAGATCCTCCGGCTCGAGGCGGCGGGCTGTGAGATTATCCGATGCGCGGTTCCGACAATGGAGGCGGCGGAGGCGCTCAGAGAAATTAAAAAGCGAATTCATATTCCTCTTGTGGCGGATATTCATTTTGACTATCGTCTTGCTATTGCTTCAATCGAAAACGGAGCGGATAAGATCCGGATCAATCCGGGAAATATCGGCTCCACAGAACGGGTAAAAGCGGTTGTCGACAAAGCAAAAGAACGTCAGATCCCGATCCGGGTGGGGGTAAACAGCGGTTCTCTGGAAAAGCATATCCTGGAAAAGTATGGGAAAGTGACTGCTGAGGGAATCGTAGAGAGCGCGCTGGATAAGGTGCACATGATTGAAGATATGGGGTATGACAATCTGGTGGTGAGCATTAAATCTTCCGATGTACTGATGTGTGTGGAAGCCCATGAGCTGATTGCGAAGCAGTGTCCGTATCCGCTTCATGTGGGCATCACCGAGGCGGGCACTGTTTATTCCGGAAATATAAAATCTTCTGTAGGGCTTGGGATTATTCTGCATGAGGGAATTGGCAACACTATCCGTGTTTCTCTTACCGGCGACCCGGCGGAGGAAGTCCGCACGGCAAAACTGATTCTGAAGACACTGGGACTCAGAAAAGGCGGGATAGAAGTTGTATCCTGTCCGACCTGCGGCCGTACAAAGATAGACCTGATCGGTCTTGCCGGACAGGTGGAAAAAATGGTAGAGGATATTCCGCTGGATATTAAAGTAGCTGTTATGGGCTGCGTAGTTAACGGACCGGGAGAGGCGAAGGAAGCGGATATCGGCATTGCAGGCGGTATAGGCGAAGGGCTGCTGATTAAAAAAGGACAGATTGTGAAGAAGGTAAAAGAGGAGGAACTCCTCAGTACACTGCGTCAGGAGTTGTTAAATTGGAACAGGTAGCTGAGAAAAAGATTTTTTTTAATGTATTTCCCACACTAAAAGTTGAAGAGGATATTCAGATCCTTTTTGCAGATGTGGAAGTTCAGAAAATCACGACAAATTCCAGCCGTGATTTTCTTCATGTACATATTTTCAGCCGGCATCTCATTCAGAAAAAGCAGATCTGGCTCATGGAGCAGAGAATTGAAGAACAGCTTTTTTCGGGAACCCATATCAACGTGAAGATCATGGAAAAGTACGCGCTTTCCGGACAGTATACACCGGCAGCTCTTCTGCAGGAATACAGGGACAGTATGATTCTGGAACTGAAGGAGACAAGCGTACTGGCGGCCAGCATGTTTTCCCATGCTCAGATTCACCCGGGCGAGGATGGAATTATCTGCCTGGAACTGCTGGATACAATTGTGTCTGAGGGCAGACGGGAGGAAATTCTGCATTATATGGAACAGGTTTTCTGCCAGCGGTTTCAGATGGATGTTTCATTTAATATTTCTTACCGGGAAAACGAAGAGAGCGGAAGCCGCGAATATGACGAGCAGCGTCTGCAGCAGGAGATTAACGCCATATTCGAGAGAAGCGGCTACAGCCGGAAAAACAGCGCAAAGGAAGAAAATCCGGATCAGAAAGCAGCGGGGACAGAGAAGGCGAAGACAGAATCATCCTCTCGCGGGAACGCTTCCGGAGAAAAGAGCGTTACTCATTCCCATGCACCTTCCGGCGGAAGCAGAGGGGGACGGAAGAAAGAGTTTAAAAAGAAAGACTATTACCGTCCGGTTAAGACAGGGGATGATCCAAATCTGATTTACGGCAGGAATTTTGATGATGAAACCATGCCCATGGAGCAGATAGTCTCTGAGATGGGTGAAGTGACTGTTCACGGAAAGATTATCAGTTTTGATACAAGGGAAATCCGGAACGAAAAGACAATTATCATGTTCTCCGTGACGGATTTTACTGATACCATCACAGTAAAAATGTTTACAAGAAATGATCAGCTCCCGGAAATTGTAGGGGAGCTGAAAAAGGGTGCTTTTGTCAAGATCAAGGGAATTACAACGATTGATAAGTTTGACGGGGAGCTTACCATAGGATCAGTGACCGGGATCAAGAAGATCGGAGATTTTACAGTCCCAAGAAAAGACCTGAGCCCCATCAAGCGTGTGGAACTTCACTGCCATACAAAGATGAGCGACATGGACGGAGTATCCGAAGTAAATGATATCGTAAAGCGTGCCCACGACTGGGGACATCCGGCTATTGCCATTACGGATCACGGGGTGGCCCAGGCCTTTCCGGTGGCAAATCACTATATTGAGACGCTGGATAAAGATGATCCTTTTAAAGTAATCTACGGAGTAGAAGGATACGTGGTGGATGATCTCACGGAGATTGCGGTAAATGCAGATAAAGAGTCCCTGGATGATACATATATTGTATTTGATATTGAGACCACAGGGTTCAGTTCCATCCGGGACAGAATTATCGAGATCGGCGCGGTGAAGGTGGAAAACGGAAAAATAACCGACCGGTTCAGCACCTTTGTAAATCCGGAACGGCCTATTCCCTTTGAGATCACCAACCTGACCAGTATTACCGATGAGATGGTTATGGATTCTCCTACAATCGAAGTGATTCTCCCCAGATTTCTTGAATTTGTGGGAGACGGAATCCTGGTTGCCCATAATGCGGGATTTGATGTCGGATTTATAGAGCAGAACTGCAGAAATCAGCAGATTGACCGGAAGTTCGTATATGTGGATACCGTGGCTCTGGCAAGAATTCTTCTGCCGACCCTTTCCAAATACAAGCTGAATACGGTGGCAAAAGCCCTGCATATTTCTCTGGAAAATCATCACCGGGCAGTGGATGATGCGGGAGCAACGGCAGAAATTTTCGTCCGTTTTGTGGAAATGCTCAAGGAACGGGAAATATATACTCTTGGGGAAGTGAACCGGTACGGTGACCGGAATATCAATGCGATCCGCAAGATGCCTTCCCACCATATTATTATTCTGGCGAAAAATGATATCGGACGGTACAACCTGTATCAGCTGATATCGGAATCCCATCTGACCTATTACGCAAGAGTGCCCAGAATTCCCAAGAGTCTGCTCAATGAACACAGGGAAGGGCTGATTATCGGAAGTGCCTGCGAGGCGGGCGAACTGTACCGGGCAGTTCTGGAGAAACGGTCCCAGGAGCAGATTGCAAGACTTGCGGATTTTTATGACTACTATGAGATACAGCCTCTTGGAAATAACCGGTTTATGATTGAGAGTGACAGGATCCCGGATGTTACCTCTGAGGAAGATCTGAAGGAAATCAACCGGCAGATTGTGGAGCTGGGCGAGAAATTCCGCAAGCCGGTTGTAGCTACCTGCGACGTTCACTTCCTGGATCCGGAAGATGAGGTTTACCGCCGGATTATTATGGCAGGAAAAGGGTTTGACGATGCAGATGAACAGGCGCCTCTTTTCCTGCGTACTACAGAGGAAATGCTGGAAGAGTTCTCCTATCTGGGGGCGGCTAAAGCAAAGGAAATTGTTATTGATAACCCGGTAAAGATTGCGGGAATGGTAGAGAAAATCTCTCCGGTGAATCCCAATAAGTGTCCGCCGGTAATTGAAAATTCTGACCAGGAGCTGCGGGATATCTGCTATAAAAAGGCCCATGAGATGTATGGCGAGGAACTGCCGGTACAGGTGTCGGAGCGTCTGGAGAAAGAGCTGAATTCGATTATCTCAAACGGATATGCGGTTATGTACATTATCGCCCAGAGACTGGTGTGGAAGTCAAATGCAGACGGTTATCTGGTTGGATCCCGTGGTTCTGTCGGCTCATCTTTCGCGGCCACCATGTCGGGAATTACAGAGGTAAATCCTCTGAGTCCGCATTATTACTGTAAAAAATGCCATTACAGCGACTTTGACTCGGAAGAAGTGAAGGCTTTCGCAGGCGGATGTGGTTTCGATATGCCGGACAGGAACTGTCCGGTATGCGGAGAGCCCCTGGTGAAGGCGGGATTTGATATTCCGTTTGAAACATTCCTTGGATTCAAAGGAGACAAGGAGCCGGATATTGACCTGAATTTTTCCGGAGATTACCAGGCAAAAGCTCATAAGTATACGGAAGTGCTTTTTGGCGAAGGGCATACCTTTAAGGCCGGAACCATCGGAACTCTGGCAGATAAGACGGCATACGGCTTTGTGAAAAATTATTATGAGGAGCACGGACAGCGCAAAAGAAAGTGCGAGATCGACCGGATCACACAGGGATGTACGGGGATCCGGCGCAGTACGGGACAGCATCCGGGAGGAATCGTTGTTCTTCCACACGGACATAATATTAATGAATTTACACCTGTACAGCATCCGGCCAATGATATGGAGTGCGGAATTATAACCACGCACTTTGATTATCATTCCATCGACCACAACCTTCTGAAGCTGGATATTCTGGGCCATGATGATCCCACCATGATCCGTACTCTGGAGGACTATATCACATCAGATGCGATGGAGAATGAGTATAACGAGGAGCATCCTTTCGTGGCCACGGATATTCCTCTGGATGACAAGGAAGTAATTGAACTGTTCCATGGAACAGAGGTACTTGGCATAAAGCCGGAGGATATTGACGGATGTAAGCTGGGATGTCTGGGAATTCCGGAGTTCGGAACAGATTTTGTTATCCAGATGGTGGAAGATACGAAACCTCAGACGCTCTCGGACCTGATCCGGATCTCCGGACTGTCCCACGGCACCAACGTGTGGCTGGGAAATGCCCAGGAACTTGTAAAGTCCGGCAAGGCAACCATTTCCACAGCGATCTGTACCCGTGATGATATTATGATCTATCTGATCAATCAGGGAGTGGAAAGCGCGCTTGCATTTACCATCATGGAAAGCGTCCGGAAAGGAAAAGGACTTAAACCCGAGTGGGAGGAGGCCATGAAGGAGAAAAATGTGCCGGACTGGTATATCTGGTCCTGCAAAAAGATCAGCTACATGTTCCCGAAAGCCCATGCCGCGGCCTATGTAATGATGGCGTACCGGATTGCCTACTGCAAAATTCATTACCCGCTTGCCTACTATGCGGCATACTTCGGCATCCGTGCGGACGCGTTTTCCTATGAGATTATGTGTCAGGGAAAAGATAAACTGAATTACTATATGCAGGATTATAAAAAGAGAAGTGATACACTGAGCAAAAAAGAGCAGGATGTAATGAAAGACATGAAGATCGTGCAGGAGATGTACGCCCGGGGATTTGAGTTTATGCCCATTGATATTTACCGGGCCAAGGCGTCAAAGTTTCAGATTATTGACGGAAAGCTGATGCCCTCCCTTTCCAGTATAGAAGGCATGGGAGACAAGGCTGCGGAGGCGGTGGAAGAGGCGTCAAAAGACGGACCCTATCTGTCTCTGGATGATTTCCGCCAGCGGACAAAAGTCAGCAAGACAGTCATCGATCTGATGGCGGATCTGGGACTGTTCGGAGACCTGCCCCAGAGCAATCAGCTGTCTCTGTTTGATTTTGCATAGAAAGAAAAATGAATTTTCAGACAATACAGGCCAGAGGGGTCCGTCCCCTTTGGCCTGTATTGTCTGAAAACAGTTCAGAAAATCCTGCGTAGACGCAACAGTGCGTTCTATGATATAATAACTTTAATGCTTTTTCACAGTAAAGTAAAATTAATTTATGGAGGACAATCAGAATGTACGACTTCGATGAAATCAGGATAACAGACCCGGAAATTGCGGATGTAATTAAAGCTGAGATGGAGAGACAGAATTCTCATATCGAGCTGATTGCGTCTGAAAACTGGGTGAGCAAGGCGGTAATGGCAGCAATGGGAAGCCCTCTGACCAATAAGTATGCGGAAGGCTATCCGGGAAAGAGATATTACGGAGGCTGCCAGTGTGTGGATGTGGCAGAAGACCTGGCGAGAGAAAGAGCCAAAAAACTCTTCGGATGTGAGTACGTAAATGTTCAGCCTCATTCCGGAGCACAGGCGAATATGGCGGTATTTTTCGCGATCCTTCAGCCGGGAGACACATATATGGGAATGAATCTGGATCATGGCGGACATCTGACCCATGGTTCGCCGGTAAATATGTCCGGCAAATATTTCCATGTTGTTCCTTACGGCGTAAACGACGAAGGTGTAATTGATTATGATAAAGTGCTTGAAATCGCAAAAGAATGTAAGCCGAAGATGATTGTTGCCGGAGCCAGCGCTTATGCAAGAACGATTGATTTCAAACGGTTCCGTGAGATCGCGGACGAAGTCGGAGCATATCTGATGGTGGATATGGCGCATATTGCGGGACTGGTTGCAGCAGGACTTCATCCGAGCCCGATTCCATATGCCCACGTAACAACTACAACGACACATAAAACCCTGAGAGGCCCCCGGGGCGGCATGATCCTTTCCAGCAATGAGATGAACGAGAAGTTCAATTTCAACAAAGCAGTATTCCCGGGAATTCAGGGCGGCCCGCTGATGCACGTGATCGCAGCCAAGGCAGTCTGCTTCAAGGAAGCCCTCCAGCCTGAATTCAAAGAATACCAGAAACAGGTGGTAAAAAACGCCAAAGCACTCTGTGAAGGCCTGAAGAAACGGGGTGTGAAGATTGTATCCGGTGATACGGATAATCATCTGATGCTGGTAGATCTGACAGAGAAAAATGTCAGTGGAAAAGAGCTTGAGAAGCGTCTGGATGACGCCCATATTACCTGCAACAAGAATACCATACCGAATGATCCCCGTTCTCCGTTCGTCACAAGCGGTGTAAGACTGGGAACTCCGGCGGTCACAACACGGGGAATGAAAGAAGAGGATATGGATAAAATCGCGGAGATCATTGCAATGGTAATCGAGAGCGAAGACAATGTAGAAGCCGGAAAGAAAATGGCAGCGGAGCTTACAGCAAAATATCCGCTCTGCTGAATTTGAATTTATCTGCGGCATGGGACTGAAAAAAGATCCGAAAATACTTGGATACAGAGGAAACAGAAATCGTATTCGTAGAGCGGCCGAGGA
>USFD01000054.1 GCA_900553885.1 uncultured Ruminococcus sp. | reverse complement strand
GAAACACATCTGGCAGTTTCTGCCACTATAATTCCTACAGTAAATTTACGCCGCCATTTTATGTAAAATTCTTGAAAGAGACTGATTTTTCTTCTACAATAGATATTACGGTATGGTTTTCTTCCCGGAGGCGGTAAGGGGGCTCCCCGAGAAGAATACAGGATACATGGTAGAAACGGTACAGGCCGGCAGACCGGCAGGATACCGGGAGAGGATTCAGAGATTCCGGAAAACGGGATACAGGGCAAAAGATAAAGGATATGGAAATATTTTCAATGGTTCTGTCCCTGCTCAGCGGCGTGGCGATGTTTCTGTACGGCATGCTTCTGATGGGAGACGGATTAAAAATGGTGGCCGGCGACAAGCTGGAGGCTTTTCTGTATAAGATGACAAATACACCGCTGAAAGGTGTTGCGCTGGGAGCCGGGGTAACCTGCGTAATTCAGTCATCTTCAGCAACGACAGTAATGGTGATCGGTTTTGTGAATTCCATGATGATGAAGCTGAGGCAGGCCATCGGCATTATCATGGGGGCAAATATCGGAACGAGCATTACAGGATGGATTCTGTGTCTGTCCTATATCGAGGGCTCAGGCGGTCTGGCAACGCTGTTGTCTACGGCAACGATATCCGCTATTGTGGCTGTTGTCGGCATTGTACTCAGAATGTTCAGCAAGCGTTCTGTTTATAGAAACATCGGTAACATAATGCTTGGATTTGCGATCCTGATGACAGGGATGCAGACAATGAGCGGGGCGGTGGAACCGCTGCGGGATAATGAGATTTTTGTCAGCATGCTTACCATGTTTTCTAACCCTCTTGCAGGGATTCTGGTGGGAATTGTCTTTACAGCAGTTCTTCAGAGCGCATCGGCGTCAGTGGGAGTCCTGCAGGCGCTCTCAGTAACAGGAATTCTGACATTTGCCAGCGCATTTCCGATTATACTGGGGATCGGAGTGGGGGCGGCCTGTCCGGTTCTGATTTCTGCCATCAGTGCAAATAAGAACGGAAAGAGAACGGCGCTGATCTATCTTCTGAATGATCTGTTCGGGCTGATTTTCTGGGCAGTTATTTTCTATACAGTAAATGCAGTTGTACATTTCGGATTTATGGGGATGGTTATGACACCGGTATCGGTAGCGTTTGTCAATACCGTTTTCCGTATGGCTACGGTATGTGTGCTGTTTCCGTTTATTCCAAAGCTGGAGAAGCTTGTATGTATCCTGGTGAAGGATACGGAAGAAGAAAAGGAAGAAGAAGCGGATTTTGATCTGCTGGAAGAGCGTCTGGTTGTCTATCCGGCGCTGGCTATCGGGCAGTGCCACCGGGTGATATCGGGAATGGCAAAAAAAGTCCGGAAAAATGTAAACCGCGCCATGAATCTGCTGAATGACTATCAGCAGGAGCAATTCGAAAAAGTGCAGCGGAAGGAAGATCTGATCGATAAGTATGAAACCCGGCTTGGCACCTATCTGATGCGTCTGACAAAGGGCGAGATGACGACGGCGCAGTCCAGACAGATGTCGCTGTATCTGAGTACGATCAGCGATTTTGAAAGGATCGGCGACCATGCGGCATATATTGCATATATGTCCAATGAGATGCAGGAAAAGCGGACAGGATTTTCCCCTGAGGCTCTGGATGAGCTGAATGTGGTGATGGGTGCCGTGCGTGAGGTTATGAATATAACTGCAAAGGCATTTATGGCTGACGACCAGGAAGAAGCCAAAAAAGTAGCGCCCCTCGGCATGGTGATTACCCACCTGTGCGACGAATTGAAGCATAATCATGTAAAACGGCTGGGCAGCGGAGCCTGCGGACTTGAGCAGGGAACAATTTTTACGGATGTTCTGAACAGCTTTACCCGTATCGCGTCTCATTGTGCGAGTATTATGACAGCTATGGCGAAAACAGAAGAGAATGATGAAGATATCCATATTCATAATTCCAGGGTTTACGCCGGCGAAGGTATGGAGTATTATTCTTATTTTACGGAATACAGCCAGAAATATGATCTCGGAAAGAAGGACAGTCACATACAGAGTATGGAGCCGGAAGAGGTCGTATAGTGTCAGAGATGATGAGAGGCAATGTCTGTCCAAAAGGAGGAAAGGCGGATGCATGATATCTGGAATCCATGGCATGGCTGCAGAAAATGTTCAGAGGGCTGCGAAAACTGTTATATGTATTTTCTTGACCGGATGCGGGAGCAGGACGGAAGCCGGATTTACCGGACGAAGAACGGCTTCCGCTATCCTTTGTCCAGAAACCGTCAGGGACAGTATAAAGTGCGCAGCGGGGAGATGATCCGGGTCTGTATGACCTCGGATTTTTTTCTGGAAGAGGCGGACGCCTGGAGAGATGAGGCGTGGTCCATTATGAGGCAGAGGAAAGACGTGAAGTTTTTCCTTCTGACAAAACGGCCCCAGAGGGTATCATCCTGCCTTCCCTATGACTGGGGGACAGGCTGGGAAAACATTTTTTTCAATGTAACCTGTGAGAATCAGAAGAGGGCGGATGAGAGGATCCCGCTTCTGTTTGAACTGCCTTTTAAACATAAGGGGATTATGACGGCGCCTCTGATCGGCCCGGTAGATCTGGAAAAATATCTGGCGGAAGATCAGATCGAGCAGGTTATCTGCGGCGGGGAGAATTACGGGGGTTTTCGTCCCTGCCGCTATGAGTGGGTGAAAGTGCTAAGCGACCAGTGCCGGCTTCATAATGTTACTTTTAACTTTATCGAGACAGGGACTTATTTTGAAATAAACGGAAAAACATATCATATCCCGGATAAACGGACGCAGTCTCAGCAGGCTTTCCGGTCCGGCCTGAACTTCCGGGGAAAAGAGATTCATTTTCATCTGACAGATGAATGGGGATATGATATCCCGCAGGAAAATCTGTACGTGCCCGCCTATCATCCTGTTACGTGCCGGGAATGTGCGAACCGTCTGACCTGCAACGGGTGCTCGGACTGCGGAAAATGTACAGGAAAATAGCGGGCTGCTCTGTTTCTGAAGAAAAAATATGGAAATACAGCGCTGATTTGTCAGCGGCAAAGGTATGGGAGGATGATTATGCAGACAAGATCAAAGATGCTCAGAAGAGCGTTCCGGACAGCGTTCCCTTATACGATCCCCATATTTGCGGGATTCTGGTTCCTTGGAATTACATACGGGATTTATATGAATGTTTCCGGGTTCAGTTTCTGGTATCCTATGCTGATGAGCATTACGATATTTGCCGGTTCTATAGAGTTTGTAACTGTTAACATGCTTCTGGGGGCGTTCAATCCCCTGCAGGCATTCGCCATGACGCTGATGATCAATGCGAGGCATCTGTTTTACGGGATTTCCATGCTGGACAGATTCCGGGGCACCGGATGGAAAAAGGTGTATCTGATTTTCGGCATGTGTGACGAGAGCTTTTCCATTAATTACACTGCAGAGATCCCTGAGAATGTGGACAGGGGCTGGTTTATGTTTTTTGTAACGCTGCTGAATCATTTCTACTGGTTTTCCGGCGCGACTCTGGGAGGAATCTTCGGATCCCTGATTCATTTTAATACAGAGGGGCTTGATTTTGTAATGACTGCCATGTTTGTGGTAATTTTTATGGAGCAGTGGCTGAAAGAAAAGAACCATGTAAGCTCCCTTCTGGGACTGGGGATTTCCCTGCTTTGCCTGATTGCATTCGGAGCGGATAATTTTATTATTCCGGCCATGCTGGCGCTTCTTGCGGTGCTGACATTAATGAGAAAACCTCTTGAGAAGGGAGAAGAAGCATTATGACATTGACTCAGCAGATTATTACAGTCGCAATGGTGGTTCTGGGAACGGCCGTTACGCGGTTTCTGCCGTTTCTGATTTTTCCGGCAGGGAAGCCGACGCCAAAATATATCAAGTATCTGGGAAGAGTGCTTCCTCCGGCAGTATTCGGGCTTCTGGTTATCTACTGTCTGAAAAATGTAAGTGTTTTTACAGGAAGTCACGGGGTTCCGGAACTGATTTCGATTATACTGGTGATTTTCCTGCATGTGTGGAAGCGGCAGATGCTTCTGTCCATTGCAGGAGGTACGGTGTGCTATATGCTGCTTGTGCAGCTTGTTTTCTGAAGCAGAAGAACTTAACAGATATGGATGAATGCGGGATAAGACCTGCGCTTCGCAAGAAGCGGCGGGAATTATCCCGCATTTTTTGTCAGGGAAAGCGTTTTTTCAGAAAATAAATTTATTTTAATGTAACTATTGACATTACAACAAAACCGTGATATTCTTGCAGCATAAGATGTAACAGTTAATATTACAACTAAACAGGAATTTAATGCGGATATCAGAGGAGGTTAAGCGGAGCGTATGAAATCCGAAGAGAAAAGATGGACAGAACAGGGAATAGATAAAAATATGAGAAATATGATTTAGTATGCCGGAAAGCGGCAGGGCAGACGATATAAGTCTGATTTGTATACAGGAGGATATATTATGTCGGAAAAGAGGAGGAGAAAAATGACAGCAGAAGAGTGCCTGCAGATATTACGGGATATTAAGGATGTGGCTTTTGCCACAGTGGATGACAAGGGAATGCCTCATGTGCGGATAATTGACGTGATGCTGGTGGAAAAGGAGAAACTTTATTTCTGTACAGCCCGCGGCAAAGATTTTTACCGGCAGCTTAAGAACCTGCCCCGGACAGAGATTACAGGTATGAACCGGGAATACCAGATGGTGCGCCTTTTTGGAAAGGTAAAAAGACTGACAGATCAGAAGCAATGGATTGACCGGATTTTCCGTGAAAATCCTTCCATGAATGACGTCTATCCGGGAGAGAGCAGATATATCCTGGAGCCTTTCTGCGTGGAAGAAGGACAGATTGAGTTTTTTGATCTTGGAAAGACTCCCATATACAGGGAAAGTTTTACAACCGGGGCGGCAGAGAAGCAGGAGAAAGGATTTGAGATTACAGACGCATGTATCGGGTGCGGGAAGTGTAAAAGGAACTGTCCCCAGCAGTGCATTACGGAAGGAATTCCCTTTGTAATCAGCCGGGAGCACTGTCTGCACTGCGGACTGTGCTTTGAAAACTGTCCGGTAAAAGCAATTCAGAGAAGAGGTGAGTAAAGATGTTAGGAAACATATGGGCCCTGCTTACGGAGCGGCCGGACTTTTTTGCCGGACTGCTGCTGGAACATCTGGAGATTTCTTTCATTGCGATTGTACTGGCCATTCTTGCCGGCGGTCTTGCCGGCATTCTGATCAGTGAATTCCAGAGAGCGGCAAAGCCGACGCTGGCAGTGATTAATTTCCTCTATACAATTCCTTCTATTTCCATGCTGGGATTTCTTATCCCATTTTCCGGTGTGGGAAATGCAACGGCCGTGATCGCCCTTACCGTATATGCGCTGCTGCCTATGGTGCGCAATACCCATACGGGAATCTCCAATATTGATCCGGCTATTCTTGAGGCGGCCAGAGGAATGGGCAGCACGCGGCTTCAGATCCTTTTCCGGATCCGGCTGCCCCTTGCCATGCCGGTAATTCTGTCAGGGATCCGCAGTATGGTAACTATGACCATCGCTCTTGCCGGTATTGCCTCTTTCATCGGAGCAGGCGGTCTGGGAGTTGCGATTTACCGGGGAATTACCACAAACAATGGGGCAATGACTATGACAGGAAGTCTGCTGATCGCAGTGCTTGCCCTGGCAGTTGATTTTCTGCTTGGATTTGTGGAGCGGCGGATGAAAAAGCGCAGCGCAAAAGCAAAGAAAACGAACCGGATCATAGCGGCAGGAACGGCAGCGGTGATCTGCGCCGCACTGATTGTAACTGCAGTGTTCCGGACCAATACCGGAGAGACGATCCATATCGCAACGAAACCTATGACCGAGCAGTATATAATAGGCGAAATGCTGAAAATCCTTATTGAACAGGATACGGAGCTGCATGTGGAGCTGACCCAGGGAGTGGGAGGCGGCACTTCCAATATTCAGCCTGCGATGGAAAGCGGAGAATTTGATCTTTATCCGGAATACACGGGAACCGGCTGGAATATGGTGCTGAAAAATGAGGAGCTGTACACAGAAGATCTGTTTGATCAGCTGCAGCAGGAATACAGGGATAATTATTCCATGGAGTGGACCGGCATGTACGGCTTTAATAATACGTATGGCATGGTGGTGCGCCGGGAGATTGCAGAAAAGTATGATCTTCATACTTATTCCGATCTTGCGGCAGTTGCAGATCAGCTTGTCTTCGGCGCGGAATATGATTTCTTTGAACGGGAAGACGGATACGAGGCCCTTTGTGACACTTACGGGCTGAATTTTAAGGCGACAATGGACCTGGATATCGGCCTGAAATATCAGGCTCTGGAGCAGGGGCAGATCGACGTAATGGTTGTGTTTACCACAGACGGACAGCTTTCCGCGGCGGATGCGGTGGTTCTGGAGGACGACAGACAGTTCTATCCTTCCTATCTCTGTGGTAATGTGGTGCGCAGTGAGGTGCTGGAAGCGCATCCGGAGCTGAATGAGGTTTTCGACAAAGTAACCGGGCTGATCTCGGACAGCGATATGGCACAGATGAATTATGAGGTGGAAACGGAAAACAGGGAGCCGGAAGATGTGGCGGAAGAATTTCTTGCTTCACACGGGCTCATAGAGTAGGAGGAAGCAATATGCAGACAATGATTGAATTCCGTCATGTGCGGAAAGCCTACGGAGAAAAGGTAGTACTCAGAGACTTCAGTCTTTCGGTAAAAAAGGGCGAATTTGTCACCATTATCGGATCATCCGGATGCGGCAAGACGACGGCCCTTAAGATGGTCAACGGCCTGCTGGAGCCCACGGCGGGAGATGTTCTGATTAATGGAGAAAACATCCGGGATAAAAACCAGACTCTTCTGCGCAGAAATATCGGCTATGCAATCCAGGGCAGCGTACTGTTTCCCCATATGACGGTGGAGCAGAACATTGCTTATGTACCGGATCTTCTGAATAAAAGAGATAAAAAGAAGACCAGGGAAGCTGTCACGAAATGGATGCAGATCGTTGGTCTGGACGAGGAACTGAGAGAGCGGTACCCGGCGGAACTTTCCGGCGGCCAGCAGCAGAGGGTGGGGATTGCCCGCGCCCTGGCGGCTTCTCCGGAGATCCTTCTGATGGATGAGCCTTTCGGAGCAGTAGATGAGATTACCCGGGCACAGCTCCAGACAGAACTGCGTCAGATTTATGAAAAGACAGGAATTACGGTCCTGTTCGTGACACATGATATTTCAGAGGCACTGAAACTCGGAACAAAAGTTCTGGTCATGGATCAGGGAGAAATCCAGCAGTATGCGCCGCCGGAAGAGATTCTGCATCATCCCGCCACAGCGTTTGTAAGCCGGCTGGCAGAGAAGGAGCGGCGCAGGTGCCGTCTGCCGGATGACAGGCTGGAAGAATGTGAGTACAGCGGTGCGGGAGGCAGTCTGGGGTAAGCGGAAATAAGAAGCAGCCCTGCAGGGACGGGAAGAAAAAGTCTTGACAGCAGAGCAAAAAACGTTTATATTATCTCACATAGCAAGGGCGCTTGATCTTCTGATCGGGTGCCCTTTTTATATATTTATTTTCAGGAAAGACTGTCTTCGGACAGTCGGAAGACAAAGGCGTTTTCTCTGCGGCAGCAGTGGAAGCGCCTTTATTAGTCAGGAGGAAACATGTATGAGAGAACTGGTTGAACACACGGAGGGGATTAACCGTCTGATGGCCAGGTATGGCGTCAAGTTCGGAATTTACAGAGACGGCGAGTTTCACGAACAGCTCTTTCCCTTTGACGCAATTCCCCGGGTGATTACCCATGAGGATTTTAAATATCTGGAAAAGGGACTGATCCAGAGAGTGGACGCCCTGAATCTTTTTCTGAATGATATATACGGGGATAAGAAGATTATAAAAGACAAAGTTGTGCCGGAAGAATTTGTTTTTATATCATCCGGATACCTTCCCCAGTGCGAAGGGATTATTCCGCCGAAAAACATCTACAGTCACATATCCGGAATTGATCTGGTGCTTGGCAAAGACGGACAGTGGTATATTCTGGAAGACAATCTGAGAATACCGTCAGGCGCGTCTTATCCTATGATAGCCAGAGAGATCTGCAGACGGGTTTCTCCCGCCACATTTGGAAATAATTCTGTAGAAGATAACAGAAATTATGCCGCTATGCTCAGAGAAACACTGGAATGGGTAAACACAGGAGGGATACCCGTTATTATGACGCCGGGACGATATAATGCGGCATATTTTGAACACTCCTATCTGGCAGAACGGACGGGGAGCGCGCTTGCCACCTGCACCGATCTGTTTGTGGAGGATAATTATCTGTACTACCGGGATTACAGGAAAAAGAAACAGAAGGTGGGGGTAATCTACCGGAGAATATCCGATGATTACCTGGATCCTATGACCTTTCTGCCGGAGTCCCTGATCGGCATTCCAAATATTATGGACGTATACCGGAGCGGCAACGTGGCAATTGTAAATGCGCCGGGCAACGGAGTGGCTGATGACAAAGGAATTTATTATTTTGTTCCGAAGATGATCCGTTATTATCTGGATCAGGAGCCGATCCTTAAAAACGCGCCCACGTATCTTCCGTTTTATGAGGAGGACCGGAAATACGTGCTGGACAATCTGGAGAAACTGGTGGTCAAGGACGTGGCAGAGGCAGGAGGCTACGGCGTGATTTTCGGAAATGAACTGAGCAGGGAAAAATGTTCAGAGATGAAAAATCTGATAGAACAGGAACCCCGGCGCTTCATCGCGCAGGAGGTGATTGACTTTCAGGATATGGAAGTGATGAACGGAAATGAAAAAGTTCTCCGCAAGGCGGATCTGCGTGCTTTTGTTCTGTCAGGGGAAACCACAAGGGTATGGCCCAGCGGCCTGACCAGATTTTCAAGAAATGCAGATTCGTTTGTAGTCAATTCATCACAGGGAGGAGGATTTAAGGACACATGGGTATTATCTCAATGGAAAAAGTAGATCATCTGTACTGGCTGGGGCGTTATACAGAACGGGTGTATACAACGCTGAGAATGTTTTTTCATATTTATGACAGAATTATTGAGCAGCCGGAAGGGATTTATGAGACATATTGTAAGAAGCTGAATATTCCCAATATCTATACATCCAACCAGCAGTTTGTACAGTCTTATCTTTTTGGCGAGGACAATCCGGATTCTGTGCTTTCCAATATGAAACGTGCTTACGACAATGCAGTTGTGCTCCGGGATGAGCTGAGTACTGCGGTACTGTCCTATGTTCAGCTTGCTCTGGATACGTTTGAGGCCTGCAAAAAGACAACGGCGCCGCTGCTTGAGCTGCAGCAGGTCATTGATTATCTGCTGGCATTCTGGGGTGGAGCCGATGACTATATAGATCAGGAAGAGTGCCGCAATATCCTGAAATGCGGAAAATATGTAGAACGTCTGGATCTCTGCCTCCGTCTTGAATATCACACCGGGGATCTGGAAAAAGAGTACCGGAAGCTGTGCAACCGGCTTGAAAAAACCAGTCTGAACTATCATGCGGAAAGCCTGGGACGCCTGGGGGATATTATACTCCGGGAAGAAAATCCGGAAGCCCATTACCGGGAAGCGCTTGGATGTCTCGGAAGCCTTTTTGCATAAAACGGTACACAAAAAGCCGGAAGTTATTATTAAGAGAGCAGAGGCTTATATTATGAGAAAACTGAGATTTGAGTACAGTATGGAACTGAAATTTTCGTCTCCGGTAAGCAGCCATTATTTTGCACTGCGCTGCGTTCCCGGGGACTCTTTGCGGCAGAAAATCATGCTGTCAGAATGCAGGGTGAGCCCTGCGGACTATACCAGCGCGGACCGGGACGGGTTCGGAAATCTTAAGATCAGCGGCTGCTGTGCCGGACCCCATAACAGTTTTGGCTACCGTATCGCGGGAGAGGCTCATGTTCAGGGGATGATTGTGCAGAAATGTCCCCTTCATCCCATGTACCGGTATCCGTCAAAGTATACGCAGATTAAGCCGGAGATCCGGGAATTCGGGGAAGCTGTTACAGAAAAGTGCAGGGAAGAAAGAGCAGAGACGGTTATGGAAAAAGCGGTGTGCGCCATGGGCTGTCTGTATACCCGGCTTGTATATGCCACGGGAGTGACAGATGTGGGAACAACAGCTGCTCAGGCGCTGCGGATGGGAAAAGGAGTATGCCAGGACTATGCTCATATTATGATTGCGGTGATGCGGTATATGGGGATTCCCGCCAGATATGTGAATGGCATGATGATCGGAGAGGGGAGTACGCATGCATGGGTGGAAATCTATACGGACGGGGGCTGGTATGGCCTGGATCCTACCAATAATCTACATATTGATGATTATTATATCAAACTTGCCCATGGACGGGATTATGCAGACTGCGCGGTAGATAAAGGGGTATTCCTGGGGAATGCATCCCAGGAACAGAAAATTTATGTAAATGTGGAGGAGATCAGTGATGGTAGAGACAGTCGTGTCAATGGAACTGCCGGTAGATGAGAAACTTACGATCCGGAAAAACCGGATTATGCCGGCGCATCCCTCCGGGGATGAAAAACGGATTGCAATTGTAACCGGCACACACGGGGATGAGCTGGAGGGGCAGTTTGTCTGTTATGAGCTGCTGAGAAGGCTGAAAGCCGAGCCGGGGTATCTGAAAGGAATTGTGGATATTTATCCGGCCCTGAACCCGCTGGGGATTGACTCAATTACAAGAGGAATTCCCATGTTTGATCTGGATATGAACCGGATTTTCCCGGGAAATGAAGAAGGTCCCATGATGGAATCCGTTGTATATAAACTGACAGAAGATCTGAAAGGCGCAGATCTGTGCGTGGATATTCATGCAAGTAACATTTTCCTGATGGAGCTGCCGCAGGTGCGGATTAATGAGATTACCGCGGAGACGCTTGTCCCCCTTGCGAAGAAGATTAATGTGGATTTTGTGTGGATTCATGCTTCGGCAACTGTTCTGGAATCTACGCTGGCTTACAGTCTGAACAGCGTGGGAACTCCTACGCTGGTAGTGGAGATGGGAGTCGGAATGCGGATTACCAGATCCTACGGAAACCAGCTTGTGGAAGGTATTCTGAACGTAATGAAGGAACTGGGCGTCTGGGAAGGACCTGTGGGAGAAGTAAGAAAACCGATTGTATCCACAGACAGGGAAGTGGGATATCTGAACGCAGACAGCGCCGGAATCTATGTGCCTCATGTAAAGATCGGAGAGCAGGTGGAGAAGGGAACGCTTCTGGGAGAAATTCTGAATCCGCTGACCGGAGATGTGGAGCAGTCGGTAACGGCGCCGATATCCGGAATGGTGTTCACCAGAAGAGAATATCCGGTGGTGTACAGCGGATCACTGCTTGGAAGAATACTGGGAAGCAGAGAAGAAGGGGAGGCATAAGAAATATGAGAAAGACAGAAATTTATAAGCTGGATTCTCCGTACAGGGAAGACCTTACAATCAGCGGCTACAGCTTCGGACACGGAAAAAAGGCGGCCTGTATCGTGGGAAGCATCCGCGGAAATGAAGTGCAGCAGCTTTATGTATGTTCCCAGATCATAAGAAAGCTGGAAGAGCTGGAGGCAGCACGGAAGATTGCGGCGGACAAAGAAATTCTGGTTGTCCCCTCTGTCAACCATCACGCCATGAATATCGGGAAACGGTTCTGGCCTGTGGATAATACAGATATAAACCGGATGTTTCCCGGCTATAATCTGGGCGAGACAACCCAGCGGATCGCGGCAGGTGTATTTGAAAAAGTAAAGGATTATGATTATGGCATACAGTTTGCCAGTTTCTATATGCCCGGAGATTTTATTCCCCATGTCCGGATGATGGATACCGGAAAGCAGAATACCAGCCTTGCGGGGCTGTTCGGGCTCCCTTATGTAGTGGTGAGAAAGCCCAGACCTATTGATACAACGACGTTGAATTACAACTGGCAGATCTGGGATACAAATGCGTATTCGATCTATACCACAGAAACAGATTTTATTGACGAGGCATCAGCAAGGCAGGCGGTTTCAGCAGTACTCCGTTTCCTGACAAGAATGGGAATTCTGAAATACAGCTGCCACAGCGGTTATATTTCCACTGTAATTGCAGAGGAAGAACTGGCTTCTGTGCGAACAGCCGCAGGCGGAATTTACCGGAGACTGTGCCATCCCGGGGACGAAGTCCGGATGGGTACGCCTCTGGCAGAGATTGTACATCCTTATGAAGGGAATGTGATTTCGACTGTGCTTTCCCCTACTGCAGGAACCGTATTCTTTACCCACAAGAAGCCCCTGGTGACAGAAAACGAAGTAATCTGCAAGATTTTCATCCCCGATCAGGCCTGAGCTGAATGGCAGAGCCTGCCCGGGCTTCCTTGATTCATCCTTGCCATAGCAGGGGAAAATTGCTATAATATGGTGTACTGTGCGGGCGCGGAGCAGGCAATTTTCTGTTGCCGAAGCATAAAGGGATCCGTGCCCAGAAGAAGCACCGGGGCGGATAGAAATCCGCTTTACAGACGGAGGATGAAAATGAACGATTTGGAAATGTACCGTGAGCAGCTTGCCATCTGCGACGATAAAATTATTGACGCGCTGGTGGAAAGAAATTCGATTGTCGAGAAGATCATGGCTTACAAAGAAACATACGGAATGCCCATACTTCAGCCGGCTCAGGAAGCCAAGCAGCAGCACCGGCTGGAGGAAAAGCTGAAGGGAAACAGGTATCAGGAAGAAATACAGGATGTATTTCAGCAGATTCTCCGCGGCAGCAGGAGAATACAGGCGAGAAAGCTGTTCCCGTACAATATCGTCCTGATCGGATTTATGGGCTCCGGTAAATCAACGATTTCCGATTATCTGAGTACGATGTTTGATATGAAGCTGGTGGAGATGGATCAGGTAATTGCAGAGAAGGAAGGAATGAGCATTCCGGATATTTTTTCCACATACGGGGAAGAGTATTTCCGTAACCTTGAAACAAATCTTCTGAAAGAACTGCAGACCGGCGAGAGCTGTATCATTTCCTGCGGCGGCGGCGTGGCTCTCCGTCAGGAAAATGTGGTTGAGATGAAAAAGAACGGAAGGGTTGTTCTTCTTACCGCCAGTCCGGAGACGATCTATGAGAGAGTGAAGGACAGCAATGACAGACCGATTCTTGAAGGAAATAAAAATGTTGAGTTTATTGCAGATATGATGGAGAAACGGCGGGAGAAATATGAGGCCGCTGCGGATGTTGTAGTGCAGACGGATAATAAAACGATTCTGCAGATCTGTGAGGAACTGATTTCTAAACTGATGGAGTTGGATGAAAAATAATGTTTGACAGGTTTTTTCCGGATGAGTATGTGGCGTCCACATATGTCATCCCATTTGAAAAGTTGTATGAAGAAGGATACCGGGGCGTTATCTTTGATATTGACAATACCCTTGTGCCTCACGGAGCGCCGGCGGACGACAGAGCCAGAAAACTCTTTGACAGGCTGAAAAAGATCGGATTTGCTTCCTGCCTGATTTCCAATAATCAGGAGGCCAGAGTAAAGATGTTTAATAAGGACATTCAGACAAATTATATCTGTAATGCGCATAAGCCTTCCACAAAGAATTATATCCGGGCTATGGAGATTATGGGGACCACCAGAGAAACAACGCTTTTTGTGGGGGACCAGCTTTTTACGGATGTGTGGGGAGCAAAGCGGGCGGGCATACGCAATATACTTGTCCGGCCGATCCACCCGAAAGAAGAGATCCAGATCGTACTGAAAAGATATCTTGAAAAAGTAGTTCTCCACTTTTATACAAAAAAGGAGAAAAAGCGGCAAAAAGCCGGCAGGTAAAAAAAGGATTGAAAAAAAGGGAATTATATTATAGAATGTATAGAGTGGAGCGCTGAGTAAAGGCGTAATTGAAGGAGGATTATACATGGTTTCAGCAGGAGATTTTAAGAACGGCTTAACCGTAGAAATTGATGGAAATATTTATCAGATTATGGAATTTCAGCATGTAAAACCGGGAAAAGGCGCAGCTTTTGTAAGAACAAAGCTGAAGAACATCATCAGCGGCGGTGTGGTTGAAAAGACTTTCCGTCCCACTGAGAAGTTTGAAAATGCGCACATTGACAGAAAAGACATGCAGTATCTGTATAAGGACGGAGATCTGTACAACTTCATGGATATGGAGACATACGATCAGATCGCTCTGAACGCAGATGTGGTAGGCGATGCACTGAAATTTGTAAAAGAGAACGAGACAGTAAAGATCTGTTCCCATAAGGGAAATGTATTTTCTGTTGAGCCGCCGCTTTTCGTGGAGCTGGCTATTACAGAGACAGAGCCGGGATTCAAGGGCGATACAGCACAGGGAGCAACAAAGCCGGCAACAGTTGAGACAGGCGCTGTTGTAATGGTTCCGCTGTTCTGTGAGACAGGTGATGTCCTGAAGATCGATACAAGAACAGGCGAGTACTTATCAAGAGTGTAAGCGGATTGCGGAGATCCGCCGGAATGAGAAAACAGGAAGAGCAGCAGGATCTGTGACAAAAAGCAGATTTCTCTGCTCTTCTTTTTTGTGAAATATGCCGCCTTGCTTTTTGGCGGCGCCTCGGCTATAATCAAGAGCACATAATAATATTCAAATCACTTTTTTATTTTTTTCAAAGGTACAGTTCGTACCGCTTTTCTCGTTTAAATTTTATGGACCGCGCCGTGAAAGGAGAAGAATGAATTATCAGCAGTTTGTAAGCGCGGTAGAGAAAAATCTGAATCAGAAAATGGAAGGGGGTGTGAAAGCTTCCTGCTATACGGCAGTAAAAAATAATGGAACAGAGCGGACCGGCGTTGTTATTGAGGCGCCCGGCATAAATATATCGCCCACGATTTATCTGGAGGAATACTATGATCAGTACAGAAAGGGACGGACGATAGAGGAGACCGTTGATCTGCTCGTGCAGTTTTACCGGAACATCCGCAGAGATGAGCCGTGGGACTGCAGCAGGCTTCTGGAATTTGAAGGGGTAAAGGACAGAATTGTATTCAAGCTGATCAATACGGAAAAGAACCGGGATTTCCTCAGAGACACTCCTCACAGGTCTTTTCTGAATCTGTCCATAGTCTTTTATGTCCTTCTGGAAGTCAACAGCGAAGGAACCGCTGCCATGCCGGTAAAAGACGTGCATGTAAAGCGCTGGGGCGTGAAAGAAGAGATGTTGTGGGAAGCAGGCGTGGCCAACGGCATGCGGCTGCTGCCGGCTGAGTTTATTACCATGCGGTATGCGCTGCGGGAATGTATGTTTCAGAAGGAAACAGCCGGTCCGGGGCAGAACCTTCTGTCTGATCCGGCCGGGGACAGAGACCAGATGTATGTCCTGTCCAATCAGATCCGAAGCTACGGGGCGGCCAGTATTGTTTACCCTCATATTCTTGAAATGATCGGCAGTATTCTGAGGGATGACTTTTACGTGCTGCCCAGCAGCGTTCATGAAGTTGTAATCGTACCCGCTTCTGCCGGGATCCGTTCCAGCGAGATGGATGCTATGGTGCAGGAGATCAACCAGACCCAGGTGGCGGCAGAAGAAGTATTAAGCGATACAGCATATTTCTATGACCGCTGCACGGATACGCTTCAGTTCGGCACGGCACGGGGAAAGGAGGGGGCATAGATGAATATCCGGATAAAGAGAGGTTTCGCGTTCCTTCTGACCGGCGTTATGATGCTGCTGCTTCCCGCAGCTGCATCCGGTATGCCGTCTGTTCAGGCGAAAGAAAAAACAGTAACAGTAAATCTTGACATCGGCGAGGAGATTCTCTATGGCAGCTATCATACCCGGTCTTATACAGTGGACGGACAGACTGCCTACTGTCTGGAGCCTCTGAAGCCCTGGCCGGCCTCCGGCAGGTATGAAGCGCAGCGGCTGGAAGGGGGAGATCTGAGAAAAGCATTTTACTACATATACGGCGGCCCGGGATATGATACTTATGTGGAAAAATACGGATACTTCGGCTTTTCGGGGAAGATGGTGAAAACGGACGAGTACTGCATGAGCCACTGTATTGCCGCCTATTTCTATCTGGGAACCAATGATGCGTTTACCGGAGTATCGGCTGATCAGGCGGACGCGCTGAAACAGAAGGCGGAAAAAATCCGTACCCTTCCGGATCCGCCGGAATATTTCAATGCCTTTATCTTTAAAACAAGCGGAAATCAGCAGGCCATCGGGGGTACAGGAAAAAACCTGACAGGGTCTGTAGAAATATATAAAAAATCGCAGCAGCCGGAGTGGACGGAAAACAATGCCTGCTACTCTCTGGAAGGAGCAGTATTCGGCCTGTTTGAATCAGGAAAGAATACTCCGTCCTATCGCATTGTCACGGACAGAAACGGATATGGCAGGGCGGACAATGTAAGGCTTGGCAGCTACGAAATCAGAGAGCTGGAGAGTCCGGAAGGATTTACCCTGAATCCGGACAGAAAACGTATTACGGTAAAAGAAAATACAGTGAGTACTGCTTCCTGTTCTGACGCTCCATATTACTATCCGGCAGAGCTTATTCTGCAGAAAACGGACGCAGATACCGGAGAAGCAGCGGGACAGGGCAGTGCGGTTCTTGGAGATGCCAGATTCACGGTCCGTTTCTATCCGGGATACTACGACGGAAATCCGGCAGAGAACGGGGGAAGAGCCGCCAGAACCTGGGTGCTTAAATCGGATGAGAACGGAAGTGTGTTCCTTTCTGATGAAGCAAAAGTCAGCGGAGATCCCTTTTATCAGAATGATTCCGGGAAAAATGTTCTTCCGCTGGGAACCGTGACATTTGAGGAGACGAAAGCGCCGGAAGGTTATCTTATCAACGATGAAGTGATTGTAAGGCAGGTGGCTGCATCCGGCAGCGGACAGACGGATACTTTGTTTCAGATTCCCCGGATCGCGGATCATGTAATCAGAGGACATATACAGATTGTAAAGTTTCAGGAAGCCGTGGATCCGGAACAGGAGCAGAAACTTCCCCTTTCCGGCATCCGTTTTTCAATTACTTCAAAGACCACGGGAAAAACCGTGGTGATAGAGACGGATGAAAACGGATATGCTTCCACCATGGGGCGCCCGGAAGAAGAACAGAAAGGTCTGCCTTATGATACCTATATCATAAGTGAGGAAAATGCGCCGGAAGGCTTTGCGCCTGCAGATGATTTTGAAGTGACAATAGATGAGGATGGTGAAATTTTGTACTACATTCTTGAAAATAAACAGGTATTTTCACCGGTCAGACTGATAAAAAAGGACAGTACAACAGGAAATATTATTCCTGTGGCCGGAGCGGAGTTCGAACTGCTGGATGAACGGAAAAATCCTCTGTCAATGACCGTGCATTATCCGTCGGAAACCGTATGTGAGACATTTGTTACAGATGAGAGCGGAGGCTTCATCCTGCCGGAAAAACTGCCGGCAGGCACATATTATTTCCGCGAGACAGCGGCGCCGGAAGGATATCTGCTAAATGAAGATCTTCTGGAATTCCGGATCACAGAGGGACATGACTGGGAGGAGCCTCTTGTAACAGAATTCGAAGATGAACCTGCCCGGGAGAAGATCCTGGTGCAGAAAACAGATGCCGGAACAGGCCTGGAAATAGAAGGCGTTTCTTTTGACATTTTTGCAAAAGAAGATATTACAACGCCTGACGGCACTGTGCGGCTGAGGGCAGGGGAAAAGGCCGGAACGATAACTACCGGCCCGGACGGCTGTGCCTGGTCGGAAGAACTGTTTCCGGGGACGTACGCGATTGCCGAGACAGAACCGGCGCTCGGATACATGCGGCCGGAAGCGCCTTTTGAAGTGCAGGTCGAATACAGACAGGGGAAAGGCGTGGAAGTTATGATCGAAAATAACAGAACCCAGATTGCGGATACAGAGGCGGTCTGGAAAAAGAGCGGCGCAAAGTGGACGGAGGCGGGAGACGAGACAGTAATTACCGATACCGTGGAACTGGAATATCTGAACAAAGGGCAGGAATATAAGCTGAAAGGTGCTGTTGTGGACGTAGAAACAGGAGAAGCGCTTCTGGCTGACGGGAAACCTGTGGAGGCGGAACTTGTATTTACTCCCCGGGAGTCCGAGACTGCAGTGGAAATGGATTTTTCCGTGGATTCACAGACTCTCCCGGATAAACAGCTTGTTATATACGAATACTTGTATCAGGATGAACGCCTGCTTTCCTCCCATGCCGACCCGAAGGATAAAGGCCAGATGGTGGAAGTGCGCAGACGGGCGGAAGAAGCAGTAAAAACGGGCGATGAACTGCCGGATATGAGCCGGAAGGTACTGCTGGCTGCATCGTCTGCTTCGGCGGGAGCTGCTGCCCTGGGAATAAAAGCAATTTTCAGACGGAAAAAGAGAAGAGAAAAATAAATCTTTACATTTTCCGGAAATTATGCTAGGATAATTAAGGCTGTTAACGAGGGAATGCAGAACATTCCCTCAGACGGCCGGAATGCGTCTGTAGCTCAGTGGATAGAGCAATGCCCTCCGGAGGCATGTGCGGCGGTTCGACTCCGCTCAGACGCTTCGGATATATCCCGGGAAGGAATGGTAAACTCAGAGTTTGCAGTGGTTTCCCGGGGTTTTTATATTTTGCAGAAAGGTGCAAAAAGGCGAAAAAAGAGGCAGCTGCAAGAAATACAGATCTTACAGCTGCCTCTTTTCGTCTGAATCCTGTCAGATCAGATTGATTTTCCGTTTCATAATATAGTGCGTAGCGATGTACTCGGCAACAGCCAGAACAATCGAGAGCGCTCCTGTTACCAGATATATATTGCCCGTATAATCTTCCATATTGAATCCTGAGACCGGATAGGACAGCTGCGCTGAAAAAAGTCCGGTGGCAAGCATAAGCACGGTAGTCAGAAGCTGTACAATAAGGCCCGTGAGGAAATAAAACGCAATAGCAAACAGCACTCTGTGTCCCTGGAAAAGCTGTCCCAGCGCGATACAGAAATAGATCTGCACCACGGAGGTAAAGGCAAACAGCAGCGAAAAGAGGAAAAGCTTCAGCGAATAAACGCTCAGCGATGTCCCCAGAAAAATGTTTATATCCGGAGCAATCTGCCGGTAGGCTTCCGTTACATTGGAACCTGTCACAAGAATCAGAATGCCGGCTGCGATAACAGCGATATCTGCTGCGGCAATCAGATATCCGGAACAGAATTTGGCCAGCAGGTGTTCGGATGAAGAGGCCGGGAGTGTCCAGGTAAGATAGCCTTCCCTGCTGAACATATTCCGGTAAAACCGCAGCGCGATCAGCAGACTGGTTGTCAGTGATACTGCCGCTAACAGAAAGATTTCAAGAACAATGGTCAGTGTTATCGGAGGCACAAGCACTTCTTCCGGTTTGCTGAAGTCAAGATGGTTCATGACCAGAAACCGTAAAAGCGTACAGATAATCAGATAAACGCCATGCACTAACAGAAAGATTCTGACCGCGTATTTTAAGTCGTATTTGATGAGTTTTCCTAACATCTGAACACCTCCCGGAATAAATTGTCAACGGATTTCCTGTATTTTGTACGTATTTCATCCACAGATTCATTCAGAACAAGGTGGCCTGCCTTTAAGAAAAGCACATGATCCAGCACGCTTTCAATATCTGAAATAAGGTGTGTGGAAATGAGTACAGTGGCGTTTTCATTATAATTCGTCAGAATTGTACGGAGAATGTAGTCCCTTGCCGCAGGGTCTACTCCTCCGATAGGCTCATCCAGCACATAGAGCTGTGCATCCCGGCTCATGACAAGAATCAGCTGCACTTTTTCTTTTGTCCCTTTTGACAGGGTGCTGAATCTGGAATGCCGGTCGATTTCCAGCGCGTCAAGCATGCTTTCCGCCCGTTCCAGACTGAAATCCCTGTAAAAGTCCGTATAAAGTGTAAGTGCGTCTCTGACACGCATCTGATTTCCAAGGCAGTCCTGGTCAGGCAGATAGGAGATGATCTTTTTGGTTTCTACACCCGGTGCGCATCCGTTTACGGCGAGATGGCCGTCGGACGGCACCAGCAGCCCGTTGATCAGTTTAATAAGAGTGGTTTTGCCGCTCCCGTTCGGGCCCAGCAGTCCTACAATCTGCCCCCGTTCCAGTGTAAGCGTCAGGTCTGAAAGAGCAAAATAGTTTCCGTATCGTTTTGTCAGTCTCTGACATTCAAGTATTGGTTTCATGATGGTTCCCCCTTAATCGTATCCTGTATGATTTTCAGAGTCTCTTCATCGCTGAAGCCGAGCTGGCGCATTTTCTGAAAAAAGTCCCTTACGTGTTCCGTGGCCAGGTTCCGTTTCAGTTCTTTGAGCATTTCGACGTCTTCTGTAATAAAGCGCCCGCTTGTTCTCTGGGAGTATACAAGCCCGCTGCGCTCCAGTTCCGAGAGAGCTTTCTGCATCGTGTTTGGATTGACAGCCGCATCCAGGGCAAGATCCCGGACAGAGGGAATCTTATCTCCGGGTTTGTAAACGCCGGAGACAATGTCCTGCTGGATGCGCTCCATCAGCTGAAGATAAATGGGGCGTTCATTATCCAAATCCCAAGGCATTGAATCACTTCTTTCTGTAAAAACTTAAAACTGTATTATATATATAATACAATAATATAATGAAAGTATAAAACTGTCAAGTCTAAACCAGAGCAATCCGGGGCGTTCCGGTTACAGTTGCTCATTATCCCGGATAATGTCTTCTTTCATATGCGGATTAAACACTCCCTTTCTGAGCATGTCAATTTCATATTTGTAAGGAGCGTAAGATTTCTTCGGAACGGTGGGAGAGGGCACATACGGAGACTCCAGAATTTTGGGGATATCCTGAAAATCCGGGTGATGTACGATATAATTCAGGGCGTCAAAGCCGATGTGTCCGAACCCGGTATTTTCGTGCCGGTCCTTCCGGGCGCCGGGTTCATTCTTACTATCGTTGATATGGAAAACAGCGATCTGCTCCTTCCCAAGGATCCGGTCAAATTCGTCCATCACGTCGTCAAAATGATGGATGATATCATATCCGCTGTCGCTGGTGTGGCAGGTGTCGAAGCAGACTCTGAGCTTGTCGTTGTATTTCACTCCGTCATAAATACGCGCGAGCTCCTCAAATGAACGACCGATTTCCGAGCCTTTTCCGGCCATGGTCTCCAGGGCGATGCAGCAGCCGGTATCCCTGCTGAGCACTTCGTTCAGCCCTTTGACAATCTGTGCGGTTCCGGCTTCTGCGCCTGCGCCTACATGGGATCCCGGATGGAGAATAAGCACCTTGCTTCCGCAGGCCTGTGTCCGTTCAATCTCTTTGGCCAGAAATTCTGTGGCGAGAGAGAAAGTCTCCGGTTTTACCGTATTGCCCAGGTTGATAATATACGGCGCGTGTACAATAATTTCATCAATTCCGTGTTCTTTCATATATTCCCAGGCGGGGCCGATATTCAGTTCGCTGATATCCCTGCGTCGTGTATTCTGGGGCGCCCCGGTATAAAACATAAATGTATCAGCGCCATAGGATACCGCTTCCTTTGCTGATCCAAGAAGCATATCTTTGCCGCTCATACTGACATGTGAACCTAATTTCATAGATAAATCCTACCTTTCTCAAAATATTATACATTATATAGTGTGCGGGAGAATTTCACAAGAAAAAAGAAGAATTGAATTTGTGGGTGAAGAGAACTTCCGCCGGGGAGTCCGGGTATGGTGCCGG
>USFD01000053.1 GCA_900553885.1 uncultured Ruminococcus sp. | reverse complement strand
GTCGTGTAGGGAAAGAGTGTAGATCTCGGTGGTCGCCGTATCATTAAAAAAAAAACGCGATAGAAGACGGAAGTGTCGCATAGCTTTCGCCGTCAAGCTGCCATACATTTTCCTCTCCATATGAAAGGAAGTCTGTCTCCTCTGCGTCATGAAGTGTAGCGTCGTTTCCCTTGCCTGATACATCTGTAAGTACGTCTCCCGTATGTGACATATCATAGGAAGCAATCAGTTCACTGTCGCTGCTGCCGCCAGGTACTTCTGTTCCTGTCTCTGCGGCATACATTGCATCTTTCTCTTTGTCGGTAGGCATACTTTCTTTTACCTGCTCTGCTGTCAGAGCTTCGTCATAGAATTTGATATCGCCTACGTTAGCGGTCATCAGATCATCCGGGGCATAAAGAGATTTTCCGATATAGCCGATCGTACCGGTGTCCGGAATAACACTCTCTATACTGTACTCATGCGTCCCCTGTGACACCTGCTCGCCATCCAGATAAACAGTAATCGTCTGGTCCTTACTTACAAGAGTAATTGTCTCATAATCGGCGCCCAGGCTCTTACTGGAAGCCGGCATTCTTTTTTCAGCTCCCTCATTTTCTCTGCCCACTTTGATACCGGATAAAATTTTTCCCTCGTATCCTTTCTGGGCCGATTTGGGTCCCATAAATACATAATCGCCAATTTTGCCGTCTCCATAGCGCCCTACTCCCTGGCCGAGTACCCAGGCCCAGTAGTCACCCTGGTTCTGTGCGGACAGAGTGACCTCAACTGTAAAGTTGTTGTCATCATCTGTCACAAGTCCCTGGGGCAGTTCCGCGTACTGTTTGTTTGCGAACTGAAGAATGTTTGTACCCCCGCTGGACTTGAAGTCACCGTCTACTGTTGAATACAGTGTGGCATTGCGTTTATTGCCTGACACATCCAGAAGCTGATTTCCATTATGAGACATATCATAATGGGCAGTCGGTTTCGGCAGGTCTGCTGCCTCTACTGTGGATTCCGACACCGGCACCATGGAAAATACAAGCGCCGCCGCCAGAACCCCCGCTAATGGTTTTTTGAACTTTTTATTCATAGTTCCTCCTCCCTTTTTATTAGGTATTGCCGATTCTGGCAGTAATTCCCCTCTGCCTTCAACCAACAGAAGCGCCCGTGTGTGGAACTTTTCGAATTACATCTCAGGCTGTCAGTTTCTGTGATGACTGTCCGTGTCCCCTCCGCACACCGACGCTATTTTACCTATATATAATAATACTCTTTTTATACCATCAGGGGCAATCACAAAAGGTTCACAATTTATAGGTTTGTTAGTTGTTTACAATACAAATTTTGTGTGATATTATACAAATTAGTTACAACTCATTTTGCAGTAATGTTTTTCTGTGGAAAAAATATAAGATTTGTAAGTTTTTTTATGATTTTATAAGTTTTTCAGATTTTACAGATGTTTTTTTGTTTGTGCAATTTTAAAAAATTATTAAAAAAAGTTTAATTTTTTTGATTTTTTACCGTTTGTTCTGATCCGCCGCCTGGTAATATCAGAATAAACGTGCATTTTTTTGATTTTTTACAGTTCTGAGGAGGAAAATATATGGCTATCAAATATAAATGGCTGGCCGAGCGGCTCAAAGAGATGATTTACTCTGACATTGAAAAAGGAATTGAAAAACTTCCCACAGAGCAGGAGCTCTGCGAACGTTTCCGCGTAAGCCGTCAGACTGTACGGCTGTCTCTTTCTCTCCTGGAAGAGGAAGGTCTGATTGTAAAAAAGCAGGGAAGCGGTTCTTTTATTACCGGCCTTCTCACCGAGCCGGAAAGTAATATTATCGGCATCCTGGTTTCAGATGATCAGGACTATGTTTATCCCGGACTGATCAACGATATCCAGGCAGAACTTTCGCGAAACGGTTTCAGCTCACAGGTATATATAAACGGCCGCCGGACCCGTACCGAACGCCGGATTCTTACCGATATACTGAAACATCCTCTCCGCGGCCTGATTATCGAAGGGTGCAGAAGCGCGCTGCCCAATCCGAATCTGGATCTCTACCGCAGGCTCCGGGACCGCGGGACAGCCCTCCTGTTTGTGAACAGCCCATATGCCGCACTTAACGACTGTCCGAACATCAAAGACGACAACCTGACAGGAAGTGCGCTGCTTGTCCGGCATCTGACCGAACTGGGGCACACCGCCATAGGGGGAATCTTCGCGGCAGACGAGATTCAGGGAATCGAACGCTATCAGGGGTTTACTGAAGCCATGAGAGATTTCGGACTTCCTGTTCCGGACGAACGGATCGGCTGGTTTCTGGCAAGAGATGTAGACGGGCTGATGAAGCGGCGTAATACTGATTTTCTCCGCCGGATCTCTCTGGAGGCTCTGGAAGACTGCACCGCTGTTATCTGCCACAATGATATGATCGCCTATTATCTGATCCAGGAGCTTCGTCTGGCAGGGAAAAAACTGCCGGAAGAGATGGCTGTGGCCTCTTTTGACAATACCTATCTGAGCAATTCCGAATGGCTCACGATCACTTCCCTGGCCCACGAACTTCATGAACCGGGCAGAGAAGCTGCCCGGATGATGGTGCGCAGACTGAAGGGACTCCCTGTCCAGTCCCTGGAACTTCCCTGGGAACTGAAACAAAAGCAGAGCACAGGAAAGCCCGCCTCATAGGCTTTCCCCCTGCGGGCCTGCCGGGACCTTCTTCCCGGCCCGGTACTCTCTGGGGCTGCACCCCTGCGTTTTTTTAAATACAAAGCTGAAATAATGGGAGTCTTTGTACCCCACTTCCTGAGCGATCTCTCCGGCGGATTTTGTCGTATTCTTCAGCAGTTTCTTTGCCTTTTCCATCCGTTTTGCAGTCACATATTCCACAAAGGTTTTTTTCATATTCTGGCTGAATACCGTACTCAGGTAATTTGCACTTACATAGAGCTTGGCCGCCGCCTGATTTAAGGACATGGATTCCTTATCGTAATTTTCATCAATGTATTCCAGAGCCCGGCGCAGAATCTTCCGGTTCTGATTGCTGCTTTCATGCTCACGGAAATCAATCGCCGTCTGAAGCATATCCAGGAAATATTCCGGCACCTCGGAGGCTTCCATCTCCATATCCTGAGTGTGATTTCCCAGACGTTCCATAAACTCTTCTTTGTCTACACCGATGGACTCCACATAGGCAAGCACGGTAAAACGGATATTGAGCACCACATAGGCGCGAAACATCTTTGATTTCAGAGGTTCCTGTATCCGGTCCAGATAAGACTCCACAAAATCATGTATTTCACTGCTGCTGCCTTTCACAAGGAAATCCCTGATAATCTCCTGAGACATGGTAGAGGACTCCACTCCGTCAATCCGGTTCTCGTCTCTGGTATTCAGATAATCTCCCAGTGTGGTTTTGGAAAGGATATGGAGATTCGGGACCATAAACCGATATGCAAGATAATGATTTACGTCCTGATAACAGCCCGGCAGCATACTTAAACGTTCCACCGGACTTCCTGTCGCCACATACCAGTCCAGATGCTCCTCGTCCGGCCCGCATACACTGCGGATATGTTCCACGCCTTTTTCTGTCCATTCTTCAATCTGATCTTCTTCCGCCTTCACAAGCACACCGTTGCAGTTTGCATTCCAGCGGAAAAGAATATACTGGGGATGGCGGAGAAAATAATGAAACACTTCATCCTGCATCCGCATAAAACTTTCTGTCCGTTCCTCCGACATCACGCCGCCCTTCTCCTGCAGATAAAAGAAAAGGAGATTATAGCAGGGCGCTGTGATCTCCAGGGACAGCCGGGATGCTTCCTCGTATATTTCATTAACCGGCATGTCTCCCGAAAGCAGCCGTTCCATAAAGCGTCTGCGCGAGAACTGCTCATACACATGCATTTCACTCTGAAACTGTGTCTGATAGTCGTTCTGAACCATATCCTGTTCAATCTTTTCTTTCAGCTCAAGCAGTGTCTTCTTAAGGGTCAGCCTTGTTATGGGCTTCAGAAGATACTGATCCACGCCTACTTCAATCGCTTTTCTTGCATACTCAAAATCATCATAACCGCTGATGATCACAATTTTGGTTTTCGGAAACTCTTCGCTTACAATTTTGCTCAGAGAAAGCCCGTCCATAAAGGGCATTTTAATATCCGTAATGAGCACATCCGGCCGGGTCTTCCGGATCATCGGCAGAGCCATTTCTCCGTCCGCAGCTTCTCCCACAAACCGGAATCCATACTGTTCCCAGGGAATCTTATCTCTCAGACCATCCCGGATCACTGCTTCGTCTTCTACAAGAAACACCTTTAACATTTTTCATCACCTGTCCCTTAATAGCTTCTGTCATTTATATACTGCCCTACGTTTTCCTGTGTAAATATTTTTTCAGGAACATAGTAGTTACTTTCTAACGTTTCACCATTTTCCAGCATGCGGATCACATCTTCGATATATGGTCCCTGTTCCGGATTGCACTCGATATCCACATTGATCTTTCCGGCCTGAACCAGCTCCAGGGCGGATTTTACAGCGTCAAAGGATATCACCGTAACATCCCCGTCCACGCCGGTTGTGATACCTGCATCTTCCAGTGCGTCCAGCGCTCCGAAGGTCATATCATCGTTCTGGGATACCAGCACATCAATATCCTTATGTTCGGCCAGGATCTGTTCCATCTCTTCCCGCGCTTTCGTTGTGGTGTAGTCAGCACCGGTCTCCACCAGGATATTCCAGTTCTCATGCCGGGCTGCCACATCTGCAAATCCTTCTGTGCGGCCGATTGTCGATGTGGCTCCTTCTGTGCCCTGAAGAACCACAATATTGATCTCATCATCGGAACGCCCCTGCTCTTCCAGATGATCCGCAAGCCAGAGTCCTGCATTTTCTCCTTCCGCATTAAAATCAGACCCGACTCTTGTCACATAAAGAGATTTATTATCGATGTTCACTTCCCGGTCCATCACAATCACCGGGATTCCCGCCTCCCGCGCTTCCTCCAGCACAACATCCCATCCGTCTTCTTCAATGGGAGAAAATACAATATAATCCACCTGCTGGGAAATGAAACTGCGGATCGCCTTGATCTGATTCTCCTGTTTCTGTCTTGCATTATCAAAAATCAGGAGATATCCGTTTTCCCGGGTAAATGTATTCTGTATGGATGCAGTATTGGCTGTTCTCCACACAGACTCGCTTCCCAGCTGGGATACCCCCACCACAATCAGATCCTCGTCCGCGGTATTGTCCTGATTCTCTTCCTCTATCCGGAACTGCTTGCCGCATCCGCCAAGCAGGAGCAGGAAGAGAACCGCCGCTGCCGTAACTCTCATATATTTTCTCGTTATATGTTTTCTGTAATACATATTAGCCTTCCTTTTCCGCTTCTCCGGCAATACGTATCCTTTTATCTGCCGCTGCCGGATATTTTATTCTTTCTTCTGTTTTTCATCCACAGAAAACAATGCAGGAATCCGGATTTCTACAATTGTTCCTTTTCCCTTCTGAGAAACAATGCTTACACCGTACTGCTCGCCGAAATACATTCGGATTCTTTCATTAACATTGGCAAGGCCGAAGCCTTTCTCCGTCTCCTTGCATGGACGGTCAATTTCTCTGCGAAGTTCTGCCAGTTCTTCCGGATCCATACCCACTCCGTCATCTTCAACTATAAAACGGATCGAATCCTTATCTTTCACCCCTTTGATATGGATAAACCCTTTCGCCCGTTTACATTTGATGCCGTGATAAAGGGCATTTTCCACTACCGGCTGAAGGGTAAGCTTCAGGATCTGGTAATCATAAATCTCCGGATCAATCTGAATCTCGTACTCCAGAATATCATGGTAACGCATTTCCTGAATCTCAAGATAACTGCTGATATGCTGCTCTTCTTCCCGGATCGATATAAATTCCTTTCCTTTGCTCAGTACCTGGCGAAAGAAATTGGAAAGTATGACCACCATATTTACCGCCTGATCCGGTTCATTTCCCTCGATCAGCCACACAATTGTGTCCAGCGTATTATAAAGGAAATGGGGATTGATCTGTTCCTGCAGCAGGCGCAGGTCGGCTTTTCTGATCTTCCGCTCATCTTCTTTGATCTTTTTGATCAGTACCTGCATATTCCCCGCCATGTCATTGAAGCCTTCCGCAAGCACCGCGATCTCATCCTTTGAATTTACCTCCGCACGGGCGCTCAGATCTCCTTCTGCAAGCTTCTTTGTCGCCCGGTTCAATTCCTTCAGCGGACGGATAATTCCCGACGTAATAAGCAAAGCGGCAACTGTCGCCCCCATAAGCAGAACCGCAAAAACAATCCCGCATGCGATCATAAAGTTCCGGATCTGCATGTTCAGCTCATCCGTAACTTCCTCCATGCTCTGCGTCTGATAATAAATATAATACTGGATATCATCCTGAACCAGCTCGGTGAGAACGTAAATATTATTCTCCAGGTTTTCAATATTATCATCATATGTACCGCCGGCCTGAATGCTCTCTACAATGTCATTCACCCGCTTTTCCAGCGTGTTAATATTTCTCAGCAGACTTTCCAGCCAGACCCTGCTCTCACTGTCCGTTGTCACATCCATCAGTTTTGTAAATTCATTCCGCAGATCCTCAATCAGAACATACGGGTTTTCCAGCTTCTCAGCCTCCGAGATATTGTCAAACGTCACATAACCTACGACAAGCTTATACATACTTTCATCCATATCTTCCTTAAAATTAAGGTTATAATTATTGGCCACTGTGATGTCCCGTACAATCTTGTCATAAACCATACTGTAATTTGCCATAGATGCGAGCAGATAGATCAGCATAATTATAAACGGCAGAGCAACAACCGCTGCCAGCAGCAGGATCTTCTTCTGAATCGAAAATCCCTTTCCGCTCTTCTTCAGTTTTTCATAAAAACGGCTCTTTTTCATCTGCAAACACCCGTTCTTTCTCTTAATCGCAATTTGTCTATAAGTATAGCATTAAATAAGAAAGGTTACAATGCATTTTTGAATGTGCGGATATTGGCAAAAAAAGCCAGAATGTTCTGAAATTTCAGGCCAAAGGGGACGTAGCCTTTTGCAAAGGGGTCTGACCCCTGGCAGGATTGTGCAATTATTCTGCAAGCATGGTGCAAGCTTTTTTCCGGTTTCTGCCTTATAATTGCTTTATAATAATTCCGGACGGCAATCCGGGATAAAGGAGGTTTTAACATGGTCCAGAAATTTGTTTACGGCACGCCTTTTGATACGGAGGCTCTGACAGTATCTTTTCCTGCTGCCAAAGGGAATCCGCCTTACGGAACCGTCCGCACGGAACAGGGATTCTGTTTCTCTTACAGCATGGATAAGGATGATATTGTTTTCGGTCTGGGCGAGGCTAACAGAGGGATAAATAAGCGCGGCTGGAAATATACCAGTTTCTGCACAGACGACCCGGAGCACACGGAGGAGAAGGTTTCTCTGTACGGAGCACACAATTTTCTGATTGTATCCGGCAGAGAAACTTTCGGACTGTTTATAGACTATCCCGCTGCTCTTACTTTTGACATCGGATATACAGAGCAGGATAGGATATTTATTTCCTGCCGGAACGCAGACCTGAATCTGTATGTCATTGACGGCGGCTCTCCTTATGATATCGTAAAAGAGTTCCGCCATATCATCGGCAGGAGTTATATCCCGCCGAAGTTCGCGTTCGGTTTCGGTCAGAGCCGCTGGGGCTATAAGACCCGGGAGGATTTTGAAAAAGTCGCCGAGGGATACCGCGGCAATCATCTTCCTCTGGATATGATCTATATGGACATTGACTATATGGATTCCTACAAAGATTTCACGGTAAATGAGGATTTCAAAGACTTTTCTGCTTTTGTAAAGGAAATGAAAGACCGGCACATCCGCCTTATTCCGATTATTGATGCAGGAGTAAAAATCGAAAAAGGATATGAGGTATATGAGGAGGGTGTAAAAAACCGTTATTTCTGCCAGCGGGAAGACGGCAGCGATTTCACAGCCGCTGTCTGGCCGGGGGACACCCATTTTCCCGATGTGCTTAACCCGGATGCCCGTAAATGGTTTGGCGATAAATACCGCTTTCTCACGGACCAGGGCATTGAAGGTTTCTGGAATGATATGAATGAACCGGCTATCTTCTACTCCAGTGAAGGACTGGATGAGGCGAGGGAAATGGCCCGGCAGTTTGCAGAGACCGGAACAAGCAACTGGGACGGAAGCGAATCCGGGTCAGAAGGGAAAGAAGATGTAGGTGTATGGCAGCTCCGGGACAAACTTCAGAGCCTTGCAAACAGTTCCGAAGATTACGCCAGATTTTATCACAACATCAACGGAAAGAAAATCCGCCACGATAACGTACACAATCTGTTCGGCTTTAATATGACGCGGGCCGCAGGGGAGGCATTTGAAAGGATTGATCCTGACAGGCGTTTTCTGATGTTCTCCCGTTCCTCCTACATTGGAATGCACCGCTATGGAGGCATATGGACCGGCGACAACCGTTCCTGGTGGCAGCACATTCTCTTAAATCTTAAGATGATGCCATCCCTTAATATGTGCGGCTTCCTCTATATCGGCGCAGACCTGGGAGGATTCGGCGCAGATACAACGAGAGATCTGGTACTGCGCCACACGGCCCTGGGGATATTTACTCCGCTGATGCGCAATCACGCTGCACTGGGGACAAGGGAACAGGAGTGCTATCAGTTTGAGCATATGGAAGATTTCCGCCATATACTCGGCGTAAGATACCGTCTCCTCCCTTACCTGTACAGCGAATATATGAAAGCAGCCCTTACAGACGATATGTACTTCAAACCCCTTGCATTTGTTTATCCGGAAGATAAGATGGCCGTCCGCATTGAGGATCAGCTGATGATCGGAAACGAAATCATGATCGCGCCGGTTTACGAGCAGAACGCAAAAGGCCGCTATGTCTATCTGCCGGAGACAATGAAGTTCATAAAATTCCTTCCGGGAGGCGGGATCTATGAAGAAGTGCTGGAAAAAGGTATCCACTATGTGGAGATTGCCCTTAACGAAGTACCGCTCTTCATCCGCTCCGGCAAATGTATTCCGGTAGCAGAGGCTGCCGAATATGTTGACGCAGTAGATACAGAGCATCTGAAACTTCTCGGTTTTGAAGGGGCAAAATACACGCTCTATGATGACGACGGGATTCACAAGGATTTTGATATGGAAAAGAACTGCCAGGTTCTTAACTATTAAAAGATACCCGAAAGCAAAACGGAGACCGCCGTCCGGAACCGCTTTCTATTTACAGCAAAACGGGAAAGCATCGCAGCAGGATGCTTTCCCGTTTTTTATTTATAATGATATATTTTTGTTTCTTATATAATTTTTTATTTGTCGTTTTCCGTATGCTCTTTTCCACTTATACCAGACGGCTTTTCTTCTTCCGTACAATTCCCGCTGCCGCTCCCGAGCCAATCAGGGCAGCCAGAGCAGCATACGGCGTTCCCGCAGAATCACCGGTCTTCGGCGCTCCTGCCCGGTTACCTTCCGAAGAGCTTTCCAGGTTCTTATCCTTCCCGGCACTGTCCTCTGAAGAATCTTCTCCGCCTGTATCATTCCCGGTACCTGCCGGCTTTTCATCTCCGGGACGGTTTTCCTCCTCTGAAGCACCGTCATCCTCCGACGGGTCTTCATCTTTATCCGGATCTTCCGGCTGTTCCGGATCTGTTTCCGCATCAGCCGTAATATAATTTCCGTCGACATCCTGTACAAGTCCCGCTTCTTCGGCGCCTGTAACGGTTACAGCATTGCCGTTATTTTTATCCTCTTCGTCCACATAAATGACGTTCTGCCCGTCTCCTGTCATATTTACCCGGGAGCCGTCCTCAAAAATAACGCCTGCATCTCCGTTTGTCGTATCCACATTGATACCGCCCCAGGAATTCTCACCCAGAAGCAGGTTCAGCGCGCCGGATATCCTTACGGTTCCGCCGTTGACAAGCATGGCCGCCCCGCCTGCCGTCTGTGTGTTATCCAACGTAACATCGTGAAGGGCTGCTTCTGTTTTATAGATATGAAGCGCTGATTTATTGGCCGCTGCTGTCCTGATCGTGATCCCGCTCAGTTCAACTCCAGCGGCTGTTACTGTGACTACATTCTCTCTGCCCAGTGCATCAGAACCATTTATCGCAAATCCCTCCGCGGCTCCGGTCACCGTCATCTCCTCGCCAAGCATAAGGGGCGCTGTCAGGGTAACGTCTTTCTGCAGTTCGATTCGGGATATATCTGCTCCCGCCGCTGTTTTTGCCGCAACAAACTGAGACAGATTGGCATCCGCTACATAAGCGGTCTGCTGATTGCTGCCGCCGCCGTCTTTCCCGGTTACTACAACTGTAAGGCCGACTCCCGATACAGATGCACCGTCTCCTTCCCGGCAGATTACTGACTGGGTGCCCGCAACAGGTGCCACACTTAAAGCAGCCCCTGAAAAGTCCGCCTTTGCACTGTCCACATTGATTCCATACCAGGAGCTGCTTCCCAGAGTCAAACGGATATTCCCCGAGAACACTGCGTCTGCGCCGTTGTTGATAATAACCGGCGCGCCTCCTGCCGCACTGCTGTGATCAATGGTCAGACCGTTTACCGTAAGAACTGTTCCGTATGCATGAAGGGCGGATTTATTTGCCGCCGCTGTCTGAATCGTCACCTGATCCAGCGTAATATTATTTCCCATCAGTGTAACAAGATTTCCCGTCACATTGTCTGTTCCCACCAGGGTTCCGCCCCGGATTATCACGTCATTGGATATGGAAAGAGGGCTTGTAAGTTCAATTCTCTGACCGGCCAGATCAATCTCTCCGCCCCGGGCAATAGCCGCTGTAAGTTCTTCCTGCGTGTCAATTACATCTGCACTTTCCGGCCGGATCATCTCTTGGGAAAGATCCGCCGCTTTTTCAGCCGTCATCTCTGTTTCCGCAGCCGGAATCTCTGTTTCCGCAGCCGGCTCCTCTGCCGCTTCACGCTCCGTCAGTTCCTCCGGCTGTGATAAAGCCGGCTGTTCCGCCGGTTCTTCTTCAGCAGTTCCTGCCATTTCCCGCTCAGCCGGTTCCATCTTTTCTTCATTCAGTCCATCCTGTATCTCTTCTGTTCCATCTTCTTCCGCTCTATATTCTTCCGCCGGCGCCGCAAGAGCAATCCCCGGCAGTGCACCAGCTACCATAGCTGCAGTAATCACTACAGCTAATAACTTTCTTTTCATAAATATATACTCTCCTGTTTTGGTTATAATTTGAAAAAATTCTCAGGCGCCTGTTTGCAGAATCATTTCACGCCAAGAGTATACTAACCATCACAGGAGAAAGTCAATACAGTAAACTTAAAAATATACAGGGAAACTCTGGAAGTTCCGGAGAAATTTTACACCATTCCCATACTTCTCAGTATGTAGAGCCAGCCCGTCAGGGTAAATGCGCTGAACAGCGTGGTCAGCATTACAACACTGGATGTAAGCACGCCTTCATGTCCCATATTTCTTGCCATTACATAACAGCTCACTGTAGTTGCCGAGCTGAGCATAACAAGAATTGCCACCAGTTCCTCCCTCCGGAATCCGAGCCAGACTGCAATGGGAAGAAAAACCGCCGCAAACAGAACCAGCTTCATCACCGAGGCCGTTACAGCAGGCTTTACCTTGCCAAACGCTTTCTTCAGATCAAAACTGGCTCCCATCGCCATCAGCCCCAGAGGCGTTGCCGTCGCGCCGATATCCGACACCGTTTTGTCCAGAATGGAGGGCATCGGCAGCCGGAGGGCTGACCAGAGAAGTCCTGCAACGATTCCCAGTATAATCGGATTTGTGACAATCCCTTTCAGGGTCGTTATCCACACTTCCTTATCCAGCTTTTTCCTCTCCGGCCGGAAAAAAGACAGAACCACAACCGCCATCACATTGTAAAGAGGCACGCTTCCGATAATCATCAGAGGCGCCATTCCCGCGTCTCCGTAAATATTCTGGATAAACGCGATTCCCAGAAGCGCCGCACTGCTTCTGTATGCCGCCTGGATAAATTCTCCCTGAATACTCTTGTCTCTCCAGAGAAAAGATACCGCCGCTGCCAGCACGATGCTGATCAGAGTTGCCGCAAAGCAGAACAGAACAAACTTCACATTCCACACCTGCGAAAAATCCACCGTTGACAGATCTTCAAACAGCAGCACCGGCAGAGGCACAAGAAATACAAATTTATTCATTTTTGACGCAAATACGTCATCGATCAGTCCAAGTTTCCTGAGCACATACCCCAATACCATCAGAAGGAATATGGGAACCGTTGCGTTCAGGCTGAAAATCAGATTTTCCATAATATCATCATCTTACTCTCCTACAATACATACACGGATCAGATTAGTCCGCCCCGGAATTCCAAGAGGAATGCCTCCGGTAAATACAATCTTGTCTCCTTCTTCCACAACCCCGTGGTTCTGTGCCGCTTCTATCGCGCGCAGGCAGAGAATCTCGGAGCTGTACTCTTCCCGGATCTGCAGCGGCAGAATCCCCCAGGACAGGTTGAGCTGCCTGCATACTTTTTCCGAGCTGGAGCAGCCGACAATCAGACAATCCGGCCGGTATTTTGAAATCATACGGGCAGTGTTGCCGGTCTTGCTTACCGCCAGAATCGCATTTGCCTTCAGGTCAATCGCCGTCATACAGGTTGCATGGGAAATTGCATTTGTTATGTCCGGATCTTCACAGCGCTCTCTCCGGCGGAAAATTCCGTTATAATCAATATTGTTCTCCATGTGCGCCGCTATTTTCACCATCATCTTAAGAGCCTCTACCGGATATTTTCCTGCAGCGGTTTCTCCGGAGAGCATAATGGCGCTTGTGCCCTGGTAAATGGCATTGGCTACATCTGTCGTCTCGGCACGGGTGGGTCTGGGATGAATCATCATAGAATCCAGCATCTGTGTCGCTGTAATGACAACTTTGCCCGCCTCGTACACTTTCTCGATAATTCTCTGCTGAATAATCGGCACATGCTCGAGGGGAATCTCTACTCCCATATCGCCTCTGGCAATCATAATGCCGTCGGCCGCTTCAATGATAGAATCAATATTATCGACGCCCTGCTGATTCTCGATCTTTGCAATAATATGAATGTCCTTTCCGCCGTTACTGTTGAGCAGTTCCCGCATCTCATTCACATCATCTGCCGTTCTTGTAAACGACGCTGCCACAAGATCAAAGTCTTCCTCAATGCCGAACAGAAGATCTTCCCGGTCCTTGGGACTGATAAAGGGCATCTTCAGCTCCACTCCAGGCACATTGACGCCCTTGTGATCCGAAATATCCCCGCCGTTATTCACGATACAGACAATATCCTTATTCAGGATCTCCACAACCTCCATGCCTACCAGACCATCATCAATCAGGATAGAATCTCCCGGCTTGACATCCTTATACAGATTTTTATAGGAAATCGTTACCTGTTCCTGCGTTCCCTCTGTTTCATCATTGACAAGGGTAAATTTCTGTCCCTCCTCCAGAGAAATCTTATGATCTTTAAAACATCCGAGACGGATCTCCGGTCCCTTTGTATCAAGCAGTGCCGCAATGGGACGGTCAAACTGTCTGCGCAGCGTTTTCAGCTTCTCCAGACGTTTTTTCTGTTCCTCATGAGTTCCATGGGAAAAATTGAACCGCGCCACGTCCATGCCTTCCCGGATCAGGGCTTCCATTATGCCTTCTTTATCAGTTGCCGGCCCCAGGGTACAAATAATTTTTGTTTTTCTCATAATCTTTCCTTTCCGGATGAATCCTTGCTTTAATCAGACAGTGCCCCACACTTTATCTATGTGAACCACTGAAGTTATTATAGCATCATTACCGGTCCAATATCCAGAGAGAAATCTTAAGAAAGACAGCTTCTTTACTCAAATATAACATAAGCCCTGTCTGTATACAAAATAGTTCTTCTTTCATATACAGGCAGGACGCCGAAGCGTATCCGCTGTTCCACTCTGTTATTCTGTTTCTGACGTTATCCTGTCCGCCGTGTTATTCTCCCTGCTGCGCAGCCGCATCATTGACGCATCTGAGCGCATTCAGGCTTCTCGGATAACCGATATAGGGAAGGCACTGAGAAATAATTTTAATAAGAAATGTCTTGTCATTTCCGACCTTCATATTGCCGGCAGCATGAGATGTAAGCTGGGGCTCGCATCCTCCCTGAGCCGCAATAAAGCAGAAGGTAATCATTTCACGCTGTCTGTACTCCAGTCCTGTACGGGTATAATAATCCCCGAAGCAGTTGCCGGACAGCCAGCGGTTGATATGGCGGCTCTCCTCCGGACCGGATGAAGCAAAGCCTTTCATGCCCTCGCCGAAAATATCAACCTGCGCCTGCTCGCCTTTTTCTATGCGGTCGTCCCGTGTTGTTGTGGCCTGCCCCTCAAGAGGAAGCCGGATTCCTCTGGCGCTCAGAACCTCATTGACCGCTGTCAGGAAAGGACGGACCCGGCCAATACCAAGGTAGGCACATGCCTGATATACAATTTCCTTCACTTCAACCGGCGTTACGCCCAGATTCAGCGCACCCGGCAGAATTTCTTTAAACTCGTCGAGTCCCTGGCACCCAAGAAGAGCAGCCAGAACCGCCATCATCCTTGTTCGGTCATCCAGGTCGTCCTGGCCGACTACTTCATCACATGCAAAATCTGTAAAGAATTCTGCAAATTCCGGATCTGTCTCTGCAAGAGTCCATTCTCCGTCCGGATATAACTTTTTATAATATTTTTCTGCTGCTTCTGTCATTTCAATTCATCCTCCCGTTATTCCTATTTGTCTGCTGCATAGCTCTGCTTCTGTTCGTCCGGGAACAGATATGAAGACGGAGAGGAATTTTTCTCTCCATAAATATATCGCATGCTACTTTAATTTTCCATATTCTTCATCAGAAACCGCCTCAAGCCACTCGTTGGATGCTCCCTCTGCCGGCACCTCTACTGCCAGATGCTGGAACCAGCTGTCCTTTGCTGCTCCATGCCAGTGTTTTACTTCCGGCGGAATGTTCACAACATCTCCGGCATGCAGCTCCTGTGCGGGTTTTCCCCACTCCTGATACCAGCCACGTCCGCCTGTTACAAGCAGAATCTGGCCGCCTTTATGGTGGATGTGCCAGTTGTTACGGCAGCCCGGCTCAAAAGTCACATTGCCGATCCCCACTCTCTCTGTAGTAAGCATCTTCAGATAGCTCTGTCCGATAAAATACTGTGCAAATGCTGTATTCGGCTCGCCGACCTCAAATACGTTTCCGCCGCCCAAGTCCTGTTTCATTTTCTCTGTATCCATGTGTAACGCCTCCAGTTTTTATACAATTTCATTTTATCTGTATATATTGTATAATCGGGGGCGTCTATAGGCAAATGCTTAGTTTACATGGTGGGGTATGCCCGGGAGGTATAGCGTGCTGCTTTTCTCCATATGTATCAGCCCACTCCGAAATCCGTTATCTCGTACAGAACCTCAACATCCGGATCGTCCAGAAGCCAGCGGTATTCTTCCATAAACCATCTGACCAGTTCCTCATCCCGCCGGACAGGGGTGGAATTGTTATTAAATACATTGACCGTCCCATGTTTAAAATACTTTTTCATAGCCGCTATGTCATTCCGGATCATTTCCTTTGTCTGTCCCTTGATTCCCACCATCAGGCAGATAGAGTCAAACAACGCCGCCACCTCCTGAGGCGTCCGGAAATCCGCATGCTTATTGAGAACCTTTTCCCGGAAATCGTTGTCAAATGTCTCTACTCCGATTTTGTAAGTGACAGGAATGCCGAAAAACTCTCTCATCTCATCCAGCCGTTTCCGGTAAATCCAGTGGCTTTCAAAAATCAGTCTGCGGATATTTTTCTCATGCACAATTTTCCGTATATCTTCCAGGGTGGCGCGGGGGAGTTCAAAACAGCTCCCCGAATTGATCACTTCCAGCACCCCCGTTTCCCCGGTAACCCGGGAGAGCACCTGCCGGTTCTGCTCTGCCATCTCTTTCTCATCTCTGCCGTTATCTTCGATATAATCACAGAAAGAGCATTTGCCCCAGGCACACGGGAACGCCCTCAGAAGTACAATCTCCCTCCTGTTTTTTTCCGGAATCACACTGTATCTTTCCATTTTCCTATTTCCCTCCCTTCATCCTTCGGCGCAGCTCTCCGGAAACCAGCGGAAGGACCGCGCTCACCGCAAAAATCGAAATACAACGGTCGATATAGTCCGTCAGAAACTGCACGGCGAAAATACTCCCGGCAAGCCCCAGGGGCGTCCGGGCAAGCAGCTGTACGATCACCGTCGAGCCGGAAGAGGTCACGCCGCCGAAGAGGGCCGCATTGATTGCCGCGCTCATAACCGTTCCCGGTACAGATACCCCCAGTCCCTTCAGGAAGATCCAGCCTCTCTTCACCGGTCTCCCTGCCGGCTCTGCGTGCAGCAGAATACCGCTCATTATTCCCGTAATCATCCCTACCGGGGCAAAATACAGAGAGTAAATATCCACCGTCACCCCCATAAAAATACCACTGAGCAGATTGGGGAGCATCCCAAACCAGGGTCCCAGCGCAGCCCCTGTCAGAATCGTCCCGATACTGTCCAGATAAACCGGAAGGCGCAGCATAAGCGCAATCTGGCCTCCCACAATATTGATCACAACCGCCATCGCCACAAGACAGATCTGATATGTATTGATTCTTCCTGTTTTCTTCATCTTCATCCTCGCTCTCACAATTGTCCCGCCGCTGCACGCAGCCCCGCTGTCCTAAAGTGCTTCCAGACAGGTAAACTCTTCCGGTTTCCATCTTGTCCCGTCCTCTTTTTTCAATATTGCTGACAGAAAAAAAGACATGAACCGCTTTGGATCGGTACCGGTCAGCACGTGGCTGTTGGGGCTTTTCTTCCAGAAATTCATGGAATCAACTACAGTCTGCCCCCGGCAGATCCCCTCGGTCTCCACTTCCAGATAACTGTCAAATCCACTGCAAATGGATGGGTCGATCAGATAGGCGGCAGCCAGCGGATCATTGATCACACAGCCGATAATCCCTTCATACTGCCAGTGGAAATCCATATAGAACCGGGTAATCTTCCGGACGAATTCTCCGGTCTTCCTATCCAGACGCTCCATATAGGATACCAGATTCGGCGTCAGAACGATCTTCCTGGTAACATCCAGACCCACCATCTCAATCTTCTTTCCTGCTTCCGCAAACAGCTCATAGCAGATCTTCGCCGCCTCGGGGTCGCACCAGTAATTATATTCCGCCACCGGCGAACAGTTGCCGTGGCTTCTGAAACTGCCTCCCATTGAGACAAGCCTGGGAACCCGTCCGATCAGCTCCGGCCGCTTCTGAAAGAGCCGCGCCAGATTGGTCAGCGGACCCAGGGCAAGGATGTCTGTCTCTTCCTTTTCCAGCGTCTCTTCCAGGAACTCTACAGCTGTCTTCTCCGGAAATCCTCCCGGGACCTCCGGCAGAAAACTCTCTCCCAGCCCGTCGCTTCCATGGGTATCCATGGCGTCCACATAAGTTCCGCCAAGGGGCGTCATCTCCCCGATATAGACGGGCACCTCCTGTCTGTCCGCCTGCCGGAGCACCTTTTTCGCATTCCGGGCTCCCATGTCCGCCGGCACATTTCCGGACACCGTCGTTATCCCTGCAACATCCAGTCCGGGCGAAGCAAGCGCAAGCAGAAGAGCAAGCGCATCGTCAATCCCCGGATCACAGTCAATAATTACTTTCGGCATAAAAAAACCTCCTGATGAAATATGCTTTTTATGGCAAAATCCTCCACAAAAAGGCATACTCCTTCAGAAGATGTCTGTTTAAGCCTAGTTTTTTATACTGGGAGGATTTCGAACCAGTTTATGAAACTTCATGTAGTATAGCAGATTGTTCCGCTGAACACAAGAGAAATGTCGCTGCTTATATGTATGTTCCTGCATAGCTGTTTGTCGCTGCCTATCTATCTCTGCCTTTCTCCCTGTGATAATATACTTTTGCGATTATAATTCCCGCAGCCGCAATCCCGGCAAGGACCAGATATCCCGCCTCCATTCCGCCTGCCGAGACTATACTTCCGGTAAACATCGGAAATGCAGTCATTCCAATAGCGTACACTGCCTGAAAAAATCCCATGGCTGTGGGTCTTTTTTCCTCCGGCACCCCCTTCATTGCTTCTGACGTTGCATAGGAAAACAGAATTCCCGTGGCCATTCCCGGAAGCACCTGGAGCGCCAGAATTACCGGAATGCTTCCCGAAGCCGGAACCAGTATACAGTATACCGCCAGAACTGCCAGCACAGCCGGGATCCAGAACTTCGGCCCATGCTTCTCACACAATTTCGAGGACGCCATTGCAGAAAAACATACTGCGGACACCATATAGATAATGTAAGAGATCCCCACAAGACTGTCTGATGCTCCGCAGTCTTTCAGTATCTGACTGGTAAATGACATGGCAGTTGTAAGCTGAATTCCCTGCTGGATCAGAGCGATCAGGGAAAAAACGAGAATCCGTCTGCCCCGGCATACCTGCAGCAGCTGCGGCACTGTCGCGCCGCTCTGTGAAACATTTCTTTTCTCTTCTTTCAGAAGGAGCGCCAGACAGAAGGCTGCCGCCCCGGCCGCCACGCTGAACAGACACAGGTTTCTCATCCCGATCCTGGAATAGCAGAGGGTGCTGGCAATAAATCCCAGCAGCATGCCAAGATTGTTAAACAAAACAATCCGGCTTGTGGCTCTCTGCTGATCTTCTTTTCCGAATTTTCCCGTGTAAAACACCATAAAAGAGATCCACATGGCAGAGGCAAGCCCGGACAGCAGATTACCTGCCATAAATCCCCGCTCATCACACAGAAAAACCCGGAACAGAGACGCCGCGCCGGCCGCTGCGGCTCCTGTCATAATAAAAGGTTTGTGCCTGCCCAGCCGGTCCGCGCACACGCCTGCCGGCAGACGAAGTACCAGCTGTGAAATTCCATAGGCGCCTACAACGATCCCGACAACATTTCCGGCGGCTCCGGCAGCCGTCAGATACGTCGTCTGATAGGGTATGTACACATACTGGGCAAACCAGAACAGAGCCACGATCGCCAGGAGGATCATATTCTGTGTATTAACTTTCTGTTTCATCTTTCTTCCCTCGCAAATCCTTTTTTATAACGTGAAAAGAGATTCCCCCGCCGTTCTCTGAACTGCAGGGAAATCTTCCTGTCATAACTGCTCTTTCTGTTTTACAATATTTGCGTCTTTTCCACAACCCGCCGCAGGGATATCTTTCCCCCGCTGCTCCCGCTTCGGGAAATCAGCGCTTCAGGAAATTATTATAGCAAAAACCGGCGTTCGGAAAGGAAATGATACAGAATCCGGTTTGTTATATCATTAATCTGCTCATCTTCCAGGAACTCCGGGAACGGCTCCTGCAGGCTGCATTCTCCGCAGATATCAACCCCGATAACCTGCTGATGCCGGAACACCTCTGCGAGCAGCTGCTTTAACGTGCTGACTGACATATTGCCCTGATTCCAGTTCGTTCTGGCACTGTACCGGTCAAGCACATCTTTATCGATAGATATATAGGCCGGAAGTTTCAGATTAATTTTCTTGATTTCCTCCTGCGCTGTATCCTCTTTATTCTCTTCCACACTGATACAGATTATCTTCTGTCTTAACTGCCCGGGAACCCTTCTGATACTTTCCGGGTCAGGGCCGATCAGAATCAACTGCTTCATAAAGGCATTATCCCTGAGCAGTTCCCCTGCCCAGCTTCCGCAGCTTGTCAGTTCATGGATAAGCGGCTGCTGCATATCATTATGATGGTCAAATAAAACCAGGGCAAAAGATTCTCTTATCTTTTCTGTAAAAAATTTGGTTACATAGTGATAATTCCCATTATCAAGGAAATGAATTCCCTGGGGGCCATATGGTTTCAGACGGTTCCGGATCTCCTGTTCCGCTTCCCGGGAACAGTACATATCGGTTCCGCTGATATCACTCATATCAATTCTTTTCAGATTCTTTGCCTGTTTTTCGACCCCTTCGGGATAAGTATGCGAAAAATCAAGCAGCAGATTTTGTATTTTCTCCATTGTTGTTTCTTTTCCTTTCCGCAGTATCCTCCGGAACCATATCATATAATAGATTCATCGGATAATTTCACAGTTTCTTTTTGAATTTTCCACAAATCTGTCACGTTTCAGACACAGATTCCTTTTATATTTAGAGTGTAATCGAAATTCAGCGGAATGAAAAGTATATTTTTGCAGCAGGAGACAGTATGGACAAAGATACCTGTTATAAACGGATTATGAATCGGATTGAGACTACCTTTACCCCGACAGAGCAGGAACGAGAGCGGATTGCCCGCCGCCTTCGCCTGCTGAATGAAGAAGAAATGAATACTCTGTATAAAAACTTTAATCTCATGGGAATTGATACTATCCTGGAATATCTGTGCAGCCGTTACTTATGAAATCATTTTATTTCTAATGCGCTTCTATACCTTCCTCACAGTTCCGCAAAAATCTTACTTTTGCTCTGTCATTTATCTGATCCAGATGCCCCTTTCGGCCAGGGACATATTTCCTGTTCTCCAGTCTCTTCAGATATTCATCTCCAAGACAGATCTCTTCTTTCCTGTTCACACTGCTTTTTTTCCAGCCCTTTCCGGCCAGAAGTTCAAACCGCTTCTTCCACGCTTCGCTTTGCAACGCGCCATAGAGCACTTCCTTTTTCACTTCATCAAGAATATTCCCGCAGCGGATATGAAGAAGCAGTCCGAACATTTTATCCCCGCCTTCCGCAAGCCGGGGAAGATACTGATAATCTTTTGTCTTTTTCAGAAGACGTTTTGCCAGCACTTCCGCTTCGCACATAATGGAAAGATTCCAAAGAGTCTTTTCATTATCTTTTATCTCAATATATTTTGTATACCGGTTCAGCAGTTTCCTTGTAAACCGGTAATCCGAAAGACTTTCCGGCACAGGAATCTGTTTCACCGGAATACGCTTCACATACCTGACCGCCGTATTGATCAGTTCCATATCCTGATAAGAGAGGATCTGTCCAAGTACTTCGTCCAGTTCTTCTCCTTCCATATGTTTCAAAATGCCCTTTTTCAGTAAAACACCAGCAGCCGCCCGCTGCTGTCTGGACAAAAGCCAGGAAAGCAGCTCTGCCCATACTGAAGCAAGAGACGGATCTTCCGCGTCTTTTTTTCTCAATCCGTCTGCAGCTTTTACAGCCAGTTCGGCCCTGCCGCTCCGGATGATCGCTTTGTGAAGGGACACCCCGCTGTCATCCGGATCCTTCCAGTCACATCTGCCGTATTCAAGCAGACGCATCGCAAGCTCCCTGGCCGGCCTTGTCTGCATGGGAAGCAGTTCGAAAAGCAGACCGTTTGTAAAAGACTGCGGAAATTTCCGGATCTTTCTCTTATCCAGCTGATCCAGAAGCTCCCGGCACTCTCCCGCCTTTACCCGGCTCATAATTTTTTCCTGTTCTTCCGTTTGATGTTTCACATCCATTCGCCTCCTGTATTTTATAGCTATTGTAAAGAATTTACGGAAAATGTAGTTATATACCCGGGACAGACGCCTCCCCGGTCTCTCCATACCGCTTTTCTCTCTATTTTATTGAACTATTGTGTTAATCAGGTGATTGAATCGTGAAATGTATTTGACTGAATTGTGAAAAATCAATTCGGATTTGCTGAAATGAACTTAGATTAAGAAATAACGGAAAATATTCGGAAGTTCTGAATAGAAT
>USFD01000052.1 GCA_900553885.1 uncultured Ruminococcus sp. | reverse complement strand
AGATCAAAATCTCCTCGGCCGCTCTACGAATACGATTTCTGTTTCCTCTGTATCCAAGTATTTTCGTACCTTCTCCAGTCCCATGTCCCAGATAAATTCAAATTATCCTCCGTTATTCTGTCCCGAGGTATCGGGCTGTGTCGGCTGTGTCGGCTGCGTCGGTTCAGATGGTTCCGTTGTATCCGACGGTTCCGACGGTTCTGTTGTATCCGACGGCTTCTGCGTGTTATTGTTATTGCTGTCAGAATTATTCGTGTTGCTATCGGAATTACTGTCATTGTTATTTTTATTGGAATTACTGTCGCTGTTGTCGTCTTTATCGTCATTATCGGTCGTCTGGGGAGCTGTGCTTCTGTGACCGGGACAGCTCTGTGTAGGTACAGTATCCACGTCGAAGTATTCTGTAACGGAAGGACAGCCGCTCACTGCAAGCAGTCCTGTCTGTGTGCAGAGCGTCTTTCTGACAACAGTAGTCGGTATTTCGAAATCCTTGTCTTCCAGATCCTCATGAACGCGATCCATAATATTTTTCCAGAGCGTCTCACGCCAGCTGGCATTCATGCCCTCCATGGATTTATTGTCGTCATATCCGCCCCAGACACCTGCGGTGTAGTAAGGAGTATATCCGACAAACCATAAGCTGGTGCTGTCATCTGTTGTACCGGTTTTTCCGGCGGCAGTCATTCTGTCCAGTCTTGCCGGAGTACCAGTTCCCTTGGTTACAACATCTTCCATAGCGCTTGTCAGAAGATAGGCGGTGGACTCCTTGATTACTCGGTGAGTATCCGGCGAGGTGTTATCAAGAAGAACATTGCCGTCATGGTCAAGAACCTGCGTGTAAAATGTAGGCTCTGTGTATTCTCCGCCGTTTGCGATTGAAGCGTATGCTGCGGTCATCTCAAGGTTATATACTCCGCGGGTAATACCTCCAAGAGCGGTAGACTGGGCGATATCCGTATAGCCCGGATAGTTTTTGTCTGTTCCGTCAACAAGAGTTGTGAATCCGAAATTCAGGAGATATTCATATCCTTTTTCCAGTCCCACCGTTTCGGTAAGAGTTCTGACCGCACATACATTCATGGAATGTTCAATTGCGTAACGGACAGAAGCGCTTCCGATATATTTTCCGTCCCAGTTGCGCACCGGCTTGCCGTTTGTATAATTATACGGAGTATCTTCGATTCTCGTTGCAAGCGTCATCCCGCATTCGTTCAGCCCCGGCGCGTAGGTAGATACGATCTTAAAAGCTGATCCGGGCTGCTTGGTTGAATCTGTAGCACGATTCAGTGAACGGCTGCTCTTTTTCTTGCCCCGTCCGCCGACAATCGCTTTCACCTGTCCGGTGTACTGGTCCATAACGACTACGGATGTCTGAGGCTGAAGAGTGATTTCAAGGTTTTCATCCACCTGATCCCCGGCTTCTGTGTCAATATTCAGCGTACTCTTGTATTCTTCTACGGCAGCAAGTGCTTCATCCTCCGAACTGAATACGGTAGGATTGCTGTCGTTGTGCGCCTTTTCAATATAGGCGGCAAGCTGCTCCTTGCTGTAGTTCTCTGAAGTTCCGTCAGCCCTGTGGATGGTCAGCGCATATTCAATACCGTACTCGGTTATTGTAAGGTATTGGCCGACATCAGCTACTTCTTCATCGCAGATCTTCTGTATGGCGGAATCCTGAGTAGACTGAATCGTAAGACCTCCGCTGTAAAGCAGATTATAGGCCTGGGTCTCAGTATAGCCTTTTTCATCAATCAGATCCTGAATGACATCATCAATCACGGCATCTACAAAATAGGAATAAGGCTCAGAGTCGTTGGTGGATGCGGCAGTCTGCAGAATGCGGTCATAGACCGGGTCTGCTATTGCTTCGTCGTATTCATCCTGCTTAATCCAGCCCTGTTCCAGCATATTGTCCAGTACCTGTTTCCTTCTTTTCTCATTCGCATCCGGATGAGTTACCGGGTCGTATCCGGTAGGATTCTGAGTAATGGCTGCAATAACTGCACATTCAGAAAGGGTCAGGTCAGACACATCTTTGTTGAAGTACCGGGTAGCAGCAGTCTGAACGCCCAGACAGCCCTGCCCGAGGTTGATTGTATTCATATAGGCTTCCAGGATTTCTTCCTTGCTCATTTCTTTTTCAATCTGAAGGGCAAGGTACTGCTCCTGGAGCTTTCGCTCTATCCGGTCATACAATGTCTTTTCGCTTACAAAGTTAGGAAAGACATTGTTTTTGATCAGCTGCTGGGTAATGGTGCTGGCACCTTCTGAAAAGTGAAAGCCATTGGTTATTCCCACCACGCCTGCACGCAGGATACCCTGCAGGTCAATTCCGTTATGTTCATAAAAACGCTCGTCTTCAATTGCTACAAAGGCATGAGCAAGATATGTGGGAATCTCATCATAGGATCTGAATACGCGGTTGGAGTCGGAATCCTTCAGGGTTTCTATTTCAGTACCATCCTGATCCACGATTGTAGTTGTATATCCCTTTGGCATAATGTCTTCTGCCGTTACATTCGGCGTGTTGTCTATGATTCTCTTGGCAAGAATCGCGCCTCCGATAACACATATGACTGCAAGCAGCAGTATACATATAACAAGTGCCTTGAAAAATCGGACACCGACGCGTTTTTTCTTCATTCTCTTTTTGGAAGAGATCTGGTTCTTTCTTCTCGAAAGATTCTGTTTCCCGTAATTCACGAATAGTATCCTCCTTTTATAACTCTTATGATTATAGCAAATATACTCTTTTAAATAAAGAAGAAAATAAAAACTTCATATTTTGTCCGGGAAAAATTAAGAAAATTTTTATTTTGGGCCGGGAATGAATCGAAAGGACAGTTTTGTGCAGATCAGATCCGTGCCTGCTTATAACTTGTGGATCGGATCTGTGTCTGGTATAGTAGAAAGAAAAACAGAAGAGGAGCGAATTATGGACAGTTATTCTACCGTTTATACAGCAGGAACCGGGGAGATTGTAGAAAAAAAATCCCGGTTTATTGCACAGATTTTTCCGGTTTCTTCAGAGGAAGAGGCGTTTTCTTACCTGGAGGCCGTGAAAAAAGAATACTGGGATGCAAGACACCATTGCTGGGCCTATATCATCGGACGGAATCCCGGTTCTGAGCGAATGAGTGATGACGGGGAACCGGCAGGCACAGCCGGAAAGCCTATACTGGAAGTGCTCAGAGGAAAAGGGCTGACAGATGTATTTGCTGTTGTAACCAGATATTTTGGAGGGACACTTCTGGGAACCGGCGGACTGGTCAGAGCCTATTCGGGGGCAGTGTCAGAGGGGCTTGCACATACGGAGATTATTACCAGGATCCGCGGCATAAAACTTATGATCAACACAGATTATACGGGAGTCGGGAAAATACAGTATCTGCTGGGGCAGAAAAAAATTACGGTTCTTGACAGCGTTTATACAGATAAAGTGACATTTTTTGTTCTTGTTCCGGAAGACGGGGAAGAAAATCTGAAAAAGGAACTGCTGGAAGCAACATGCGGCCAGGTACTTATGGAAGCGCAGTCCCGGTGCTGGTTTGCGCATACGAAAGAGGGCATACAGCTGTGGAAAGAAGAGAAGAAGGGGTGATTCCCGGATGGGAACCGCCCCTTCTGTGGTATCTGTGTACCGTATGGAACCGGTACAGAATATGCTGACTTATGAAAATTCCGGCTCAATCAGACCGAAGGAGCCATCTTTCCGTTTATAGACTACATTGACCTCATCCGTTTCAGCATTGGAAAATACAAAAAAGCTGTGTCCGAGAAGTTCCATCTGAAGGCAGGCGTCTTCCGGATACATAGGCTTAACGCCGAAACGTTTTGTACGTACGATACGTATCTCATCGTCTTCCGGAGATTCGTCTTCAGAATCAATAAATTCCTTTTTGATTCCGCCTGCCGACACTGCAGATGTGGGATGTCCCTGACTGCGGGCCACCAGCTTGTTTTTGTATTTGCGAAGCTGGCGTTCAATGACTTCTTCTACAAGATCGATAGATACATACATGTCGCTGCTTGTCTGCTCAGAGCGGATGATGTGTCCTTTTACGGGAATCGTGACTTCGATTTTCTGCCGTCCTTTTTCCACGCTGAGCGTTACAATGATTTCTGTTTCAGGAGTGAAATACCGTTCAAGCTTTCCTAATTTCTGTTCGATAGCATCCTTTAATCCGGAGGTTACCTCAATGTTTTTTCCGCTGATAATAAAATTCATGCTGCTCAACTCCTTTGTTCATATTTGACATAAACAGACAAAAAAACTCTGTTTACATTATAGAAATATTATAACATGGAACTGTATTAATGTATAGAATGAATCAACAGAACGAAGATTTTTTTGAGGGGCAGAGAAAAGAACAGCGGCGCGGACAGAGAAAAAGGCTGCTCCGCTTTTATGAATCTGAATTTCATAAAAGCGGAACAGCCCTGAACGTCTAGTTTTTCATAGCGCTTCTTTTACGCATCCTGGAATCCAGGATCTTTTTGCGGATACGCAGAGATTTCGGTGTTACCTCCAGAAGTTCGTCTGTGTCGATAAAGTCAAGAGCCTGCTCCAGGCTGAGAACTTTGGGCGGTGTGAGCCGCAGAGCTTCATCCGCGCTGGAAGAACGGGTATTGGTTAAATGTTTTGTCTTACATACATTCAGTTCGATGTCTTCCGCCTTTCCATTCTGGCCGATCACCATTCCGGCATAGACTTTTTCTCCCGGACCAATGAACAGTGTGCCGCGCTCCTGTGCGCTGTACAGACCGTATGTGACAGATTCTCCTGTCTCAAAAGCAATAAGGGAACCCTGTTTACGGTATTGAATATCTCCTTTGTACGGCGCATAGCCGTCGAAGCTTGTATTCAGAATTCCGTTTCCTTTTGTGTCGGTCAGGAATTCTCCCCTGTAACCGATCAGCCCGCGGGACGGGATAGAGAATTCCAGGCGGGTATATCCTCCGTTGGAAGCACCCATATTGCGCAGTTCGCCTTTTCTCTGCCCGAGTTTTTCGATTACGACTCCGGTAAATTCGTCCGGAACGTCAATGTATGCGATTTCCATTGGCTCCAGCTTTTTCCCGTTTTCATCCGTTTTATAAAGGACTTCTGCTTTGCTGACCGCAAATTCGTATCCCTCTCTACGCATATTCTCAATCAGTACAGAGAGATGCAGCTCTCCACGGCCGGATACTTTGAAGCTGTCTGTATTGTCCATTTCCTCCACACGCAGGCTCACATCTGTGTTCAGCTCACGGAAGAGACGGTCGCGCAGATGACGGGAAGTTACATATTTCCCTTCCTGACCGGCAAAGGGGCTGTCGTTTACAATAAACTGCATGGCGATGGTGGGCTCTGAGATTTTCTGGAAAGGAATAGGCTCCGGATTCTCCGGGGAGCAGAGCGTGTCGCCGATTGAAATATCCGAGATACCGGAAATGGCTACAATTGATCCGATCGTAGCTTCCTTTACTTCAACTTTATTCAGACCGTCAAACTCATAGAGACGGCTGATTTTTACTTTTTCCTTTTTATCCGGATCGTGATGGTTGACGAGCACCATTTCCTGGTTTACTGCGATTGTACCATTATCCACTTTACCGATTCCGATGCGTCCCACATATTCATTGTAGTCGATTGTACTGATCAGAACCTGGGTGGGCGCTTCCGGATCCCCTTCGGGAGCGGGAATATAGTCAAGGATTGTTTCGAAAAGGGGCTTCATATCTTTTTCTTCATCTGAAAGATCCAGAACTGCTACGCCCGCTTTTGCCGAAGCGTAAACAAAGGGACATTCCAGCTGCTCGTCTGAAGCGCCGAGGTCGATAAAAAGCTCCAGCACTTCGTCAATTACCGCATCCGGACGCGCTTCCGGGCGGTCGATCTTATTAATGCATACAATAACCGGCAGGTTCAATTCCAGCGCCTTGCGGAGAACGAATTTGGTCTGTGGCATAGCGCCTTCAAAAGCATCCACTACGAGGATGACACCGTTTACCATTTTCAGGACACGTTCTACTTCACCGCCGAAATCTGCATGGCCCGGGGTGTCGATAATATTGATTTTTACACCTTTATAGTGGACGGCAGTATTTTTGGAGAGAATGGTGATTCCTCTCTCCCTTTCAATGTCATTGGAATCCATAACGCGTTCTGCGACTTCCTGATTTTCACGGAATACGCCGCTCTGCTTCAGAAGTTCGTCGACCAGAGTGGTTTTCCCGTGGTCTACATGAGCAATGATGGCGATATTTCTTATATCTTCACGTTTTGTCTTCATATTTAACACTCTTTTCCTTCAATGTATAATAATTTCTGTATCATGCCTGTGCCGGGTGCTGAATTTCATGTAAGCGCCGGCCGGCATAATGACTGTAACTTTTTTATTTTATCACATTTATTTTTTTTTACAAGATGTGGATTTTCGTGTCTGTTTTACGGGATGTCTGTCCGGCGGCGGCAAGAGAAATATGTCGAACGGTTTTTTGATTTCCTCGTTCTAATCTTTTCTGCCGCCTCATACATTTAGTAGTGACTCAAAAATACCGAAAAGAGGAAGGGAGAACTACAAATTATGTCAGATAAGATTATTGAGAACAATCAGGTAACGGTCATTGGAGAGGTGGTATCAGAGTTTACATACAGCCACGAAGTATTCGGAGAAGGCTTTTATATGGTCGATATCCTGGTAAAGAGGCTGAGCAGTTCCAACGACAGGATTCCTGTCATGGTATCGGAACGCCTGATCGACGTAACGGAGGATTACAGAGGCGAGTGCATTATGGTCTCCGGACAGTTCCGGTCCTATAACCGGCATGAGGAACAGAAAAACCGTCTGGTGTTATCTGTGTTCGCAAGAGAGATCGAGTTTATTGATGAGGAGCCGGACGGCGCCAGAACAAATCACATTCTTCTGGAAGGATATATGTGTAAACGCCCGGTGTACAGGAAAACACCGCTGGGGAGAGAAATTGCGGATCTTCTGCTTGCAGTAAACCGTCCGTATGGAAAATCCGATTATATCCCCTGTATCTGCTGGGGAAGAAATGCCCGGTATGCTTCCGGATTTGACGTGGGAGAACACGTGAGAATTCTGGGACGGATTCAGAGCAGAGAGTATGTGAAGAAACTCTCGGAGACAGAGACGGAGACCCGTACGGCCTATGAGGTCTCGGTGAGCAAACTGGAGTGCCTTGAGGACTGAACAGGAGTGCGGCGGCAGCCGGATGCGGGAAGAATAAATGGATATCATATATTGAGATAACCTCTCAAATGTGATATCCTTTTTTTATAATTTGTGTTTTATTTCAGAATGCAGAAATAGAGAGGAGAAAGACAATGATAAAAATACTGATGCATGGATGCAACGGAAAAATGGGAAGAATGATTACAGAGATTGTAAAAAATGATGAAAATGCTGTTATTTCTGCAGGTGTGGATACCTATACAGAGGTCCCGAATGATTATCCGGTGTTTGACTCCCTGGAGAAATGTGATGTGGATACGGATGTTGTGATTGATTTTTCAAACGCCGGAGCAGTGGATAGTCTTCTTGACTATTGCGTGGAGAAAAAACTGCCGGTTGTGCTGTGTACAACAGGACTTTCAGAGGAACAGCTGAAAAAAGTAAACACTGCTTCACAGCAGATTCCGGTTCTTAAATCTGCAAATATGTCTGTTGGAATCAATCTTCTGCTGAAACTTCTTGCAGAGGCGGCAAAGGTTCTGGGACCGGCCGGTTATGATATTGAACTGGTAGAGCGTCACCACAATCAGAAAGTAGACGCACCCAGCGGTACTGCACTGGCGCTGGCGGATTCCATCAATGCGTCTCTTGACAACAAATATACTTATGTATACGACAGAAGCCAGGTGAGAAAGAAAAGGGAAAAGAATGAGATCGGGATCTCTGCAGTCAGAGGGGGAACCATTGTAGGAGATCACGAAGTGATCTTTGCCGGTACGGACGAGGTTATTGAGTTTAAACACAGCGCTTATTCCCGGAGTGTATTTGGAAAGGGAGCAGTGGAGGCTGCCAAATTTCTGGCGGGACAGGAACCGGGAATGTATGATATGGGAGATGTGATTCGCTTTTAATTATAGTTTATGTTTATAAAGGAGAGAAAGAATGAGGGATCTGGAAACAAGATATCTGGAACGGCTGTCAGATCTGTATCCCACCATTGCGTCTGCTTCTACAGAAATCATTAATCTTCAGGCGATTCTGAATCTGCCGAAAGGAACGGAACATTTCCTGACAGATATTCACGGGGAATATGAAGCTTTTTCCCATGTTCTCAAGAACGGATCGGGCGCCGTCAGAAAAAAGATTGATGAAGTCTTCGGCAATACCATGAGCGCCAGAGATAAAAGAACGCTTGCAACCCTGATTTATTATCCGAAGGCAAAGATGGACATTATCAAAAAGACCGAGACAAATATGGAGGACTGGTACAGGGTGCACCTGTATCTCCTGATTGAAGTAAGCAAACGGGCTGCCAGCAAATATACCAGATCAAAAGTAAGAAAAGCGCTGCCGAAGGATTTTGCCTATGTGATCGAGGAACTGATTACGGAAAAGGCGGAAGTGCGGGACAAAGAGTCCTATTATAATGAAATTATTTCTACAATTATCCGTATCGGACGGGCGGAAAACTTTATCATTGCTATTTCAGAACTGATTCAGCGGCTGGTTGTAGACCATCTTCATATTGTGGGCGATATCTATGACAGGGGGCCGGGGCCGCATATTATCATGGACAAGCTGATGGCCTATCATTCTCTTGATATTCAGTGGGGCAATCATGATGTGGTGTGGATGGGTGCAGCTGCCGGACAGAGAGGCTGTATTGTCAATGTAATCCGGATCTGTGCCCGGTACGGCAATCTGGATATACTGGAAGATGGATACGGGATCAATCTTCTTCCGCTGGCAACCTATGCCATGCGGGTGTACGGAGATGATCCATGTGTATGCTTTAAGCTTAAGGGCACTTCCGATACAGCGGCCAGCGATTCTGAAGAAATGCAGATGAATCTGAGAATTCACAAAGCAATCTCTGTACTTCAGTTCAAAGTTGAAGGCAAGATTATTCAGAGACGGCCGGAGTTCCATCTGGAAGACCGGGCCATGCTTCACCGTATTAATTATGAGAAAGGGACGATCACCCTTGAGGGAAAGGAATATCCTCTTTCGGATACCAATTTTCCCACGGTTGATCCGGAGGATCCGTACCGTCTGACCCCGGAAGAAGAAGAAATCATGAACCGGCTGGAACATGCCTTTGTAAACTGTGAAAAACTGCAGCAGCATATGCGGTTCCTTCTTACAAAAGGCGGACTGTATAAGGTGTATAATGACAACCTGCTCTATCATGGATGCGTGCCGCTCAATGAGGATGGAAGCCTGAAAGATGTGGAGATTTATGGAAAAACATACCGGGGAAAAGAACTTTATGATGTTCTGGACAGCTATGTCAGGAAAGGCTTTTTTGCCCTGGATGAGAAAGAAAGACAGGCCGGAAAAGATATTATGTGGTTTATCTGGCTGCATCCGGATTCACCGCTGTTCGGAAAAAATAAGATGGCAACGTTTGAGCGCTGCTTTCTGGAAGATGCACAGACTCATATTGAGAAAAAGAATCCCTACTATTTCCTGCTTGAAAATGAGAAGGTAATTGACAGTATTCTACGGGAGTTCGGCCTGGATCCGGAAAAAGCGCATATTGTAAACGGGCATGTGCCGGTAAAAAGGAAGGACGGAGAAAGCCCCATCAAATGCGGCGGAAAGGTAATGGTAATTGACGGAGGATTTTCAAAGGCGTATCAGAAGGAAACCGGAATTGCGGGATACACACTGATTTACAATTCCTATGGTCTCCGCCTTGTGGCGCATGAGCCGTTTGAATCGACAGAAGCTGCCATTGCCAATGAAAAGGATATTCATTCGGAAACAACAGTAGTTCAGAGAGTCTATGACCGGTATCTGGTAGGAGATACGGATGCGGGAAGGGAACTGCGGGAACAGATTGCAGATCTGGAACGTCTGCTTGCCGCATACCGGAACGGAGAGATTACAGAAAAGATCTGAGTATTTCAGAGAGACATCACAGGAGGAAGATATGGCGCAGAATTCAGAAAAGGTAACGAATTATCCTCAGGAAGCAGAGACATCAGAACCTCTGAAGATTTATCTGCAGGAGATCGGGCAGATCCCTGTGCTTAGCGAAGAGGAAGAAAAAGAACTGGGCAGAAGGATCGCTCAGGGAGATGAGACGGCAAGAGAACGGCTGGCCGAGGGCAATCTGAAACTGGTCGTATCCCTGGCAAAGCATTATAAAGGAAGAGGAGTCCCGCTTCTGGATCTGATTCAGGAAGGAAATATGGGACTGATGCATGCGGCGGAAAAATTTGACTATCAGAAGGAAAACCGTTTTTCCACTTATGCGGCCTGGTGGATTAAAGAAGCTATGATGCGTGCGATCGATCAGCAGTCCCGGGAAATCCGGGTGCCGGTTCATGTTGCCGAAAATATGAAAAAAGTACAGAAAACCGCCAGAGAACTGCAGCAGACCCTGGGAAGGGATGCCACGCCGGGAGAGATCGCGGCAAAACTGGGGGATAAATCCGAGGAAGATGTAAAGAATATCCTGACCTATCTTCAGAATCCGGTTTCTCTGGAAACACCGGTGGGAGAAACAGGAGAGGACAGCCTGGGCGATATGGTGGAAGACCGGACGGAGAAAACTCCTGAAGAAGCAATGGAACAGATCGTACAGAAAGAGGAAGTGTCGGAGCTTCTGGAATTATTGAATGACCGGGAACGTCAGGTTATCCGGCTGCGGTACGGACTGGATGACGGCAGAACCCATACGCTGGAAGAAATCGGGGAGCAGCTGCATGTGACCAGAGAAAGAGTGCGCCAGATCGAAGCCAGAGCGCTGGAAAAGCTGCGTACAAATGCAGGAAAATGAAAAAATCCCTGTATAAATATTGTAAAAATGCAGATAGTAACAGTACTACAATATTTATGGAAAGGGAGACAATCTTATGAAAAAAATGAAAAAAATTCTGCTGCTGGCTGCCTGTGCTTTTGTCCTTTTCGGAACAACAGCATGCAGCAGCCGGGATAATGCGGATAACGGAGCAGATCAGAGCACGCAGGACCAGAATAAGACTGACAAAAATACGGATAATACAGATGGTGGGAAAAATGATACTATGAATGATGCTACCGGAGGGGACCGGGACGGAGACGGAGTCCTGGACAATGCCGTAGATGATGTGACTGACGGCGTGGATGATGTGACAGATGAGATTACTGACGACGTGGACAAGGCAGCAGATGATCTGACCGAGGACAATGGCCCGCAGAAGGACACGGATAATTCAGATAAAAAGGATTCGAACTGATACTTCCAGCAGACAGAAGGGAATATGGCCAGACAGATCAGGGATCTGTTCTGGCTTTTCGCTTCTGGAGAGCAAGTCTTTGCGGGCAGAACTTTATTTTTGTGAAAAGGAGAAGCATATGAGATTCAGACCCTGTATTGATATACATAATGGAAAAGTAAAACAGATTGTGGGAGGAAGCCTGCGGGATGAAGGAGACAGTGCAAGTACAAACTTCTCTTCAGAAAAAGGAGCAGCTTTTTATGCGGAAATGTACAGAAAAGATCATCTTTGCGGCGGGCATATTATTCTTCTGAATCCTGCTTCCTCAAAATATTATGAAAAGACAAAAGAACAGGCGCTGGATGCGCTGAAAGCGTATCCCGGAGGACTTCAGATCGGAGGAGGTATTACGGCGGAAAATGCTTTGGAATATCTTGCTGCGGGAGCCAGCCATGTAATTGTCACCTCCTATGTTTTTTCGGAAGGGACTTTTCAGAGAGAAAACCTGGAGAAGCTGGTACATACGGTGGGAAAAAAACGGCTTGTTCTTGATCTGAGCTGCAGAAAAAAGGACGATGGTTATTATGTGGTTACGGATCGCTGGCAGAAGTTCACCCGGATGAAAGTAACGCCGGAAACACTGGATCTCCTGGCCGGTTATTGTGACGAGTTTCTCATACACGGGGTTGACGTGGAGGGAAAAGGTTCCGGCATGGAATCGGAACTGGTACAGATGCTCGGACAGTGGAAGGGAATTCCGGTCACCTATGCCGGAGGGATCGGTTCACTTTCGGATCTGGAGGCCTTTCGAAGGGTAAGCGGAGGCAGGCTGGATTTTACGATTGGAAGTGCACTGGATCTCTTTGGAGGAACAATCCCTTATAGTGACGTAAAGAATTTGTTGAATTAGACGGCGGTTAGTGTTAGAATGAAAAACAGAGCGGCGCCCGGGACAACCGGCGGCGCCGAAATTAGTATAAGGAGTTTATTGCTGAATATGGGTATTATAGAGAAAATTTTCGGAACCCACAGTGAAAATGAATTGAAGAGGATCTATCCTATCGTAGACCGGATCGAGGCACTGGAACCGGAGATGAAAGCGCTGTCGGATGAAGAACTCAGGGGAAAGACAAGAGAGTTTAAGGACCGGCTGGAAGAAGGAGAAACTCTGGATGATCTTCTGCCGGAGGCATATGCGGTTGTCCGGGAGGCAGCTTACCGCAGCCTGGGCATGCGCCACTACAGAGTTCAGCTGATCGGCGGAATTATTCTTCATCAGGGAAGAATTGCCGAGATGAAGACCGGAGAAGGAAAGACCCTTGTGTCTACTCTTCCGGCTTACCTGAATGCTCTGGAAGGAAAGGGCGTTCATATCGTTACGGTCAACGACTATCTGGCAAAACGTGACGCTGAGTGGATGGGAAAAGTACACGAGTTCCTGGGGCTGACTGTGGGTGTTGTGCTGAACAGCATGGATAAGAAGGAACGCCGTGCAGCTTACGATTGTGATATTACTTATGTAACAAACAATGAGCTGGGATTTGACTACCTTCGGGACAATATGGTTATTTACAAGGAACAGCTTGTTCAGAGAGGGCTTCACTTTGCGATTATCGATGAGGTTGACTCTGTTCTGATCGACGAGGCGAGAACCCCTCTGATTATTTCCGGCCAGAGTGGAAAATCCACAAAATTATACGAGGCCTGTGATATCCTGGCCCGTCAGCTGGAGCGGGGCGAGGCAAGCGGAGAATTCTCCAAGATGAACGCGATTATGGGCGAAGAGATCGAGGAGACCGGAGACTTTATCGTCAGTGAGAAAGAAAAGACAGTTAATCTGACCGAGGAAGGCGTAAAGAAGGTGGAGAAATTCTTCCACATCGATAATCTGGCTGATCCGGAGAACCTTGAAATCCAGCACAATATTATCCTTGCCCTGCGTGCTCATAACCTGATGTTCAGGGATCAGGACTATGTGGTTACGCCTGAGGGAGAGGTTATGATTGTGGATGAGTTTACCGGACGAATCATGCCGGGACGCCGGTATTCAGACGGACTGCATCAGGCCATTGAGGCCAAGGAACATGTAAAGGTAAAACGGGAAAGCAAGACCCTGGCTACCATTACTTTCCAGAATCTCTTCAACAAATTTGAAAAGAAGAGCGGTATGACAGGTACGGCTCTGACAGAGGAAAAGGAATTCCGTGACATTTACGGCATGGATGTAGTTGAGATTCCCACCAATGTCCCGGTTCAGAGAAAAGACCTGGAAGATGCGGTGTATAAGACGAAAGCAGAAAAATATAAAGCTGTTGTCCAGGCGGTGAAAGATGCACATGCCACAGGACAGCCGGTTCTGGTCGGTACTATTACAATAGAAGTATCAGAACTTCTGAGCAAGATGCTGAAAAAAGAAGGAATTCCACATAATGTTCTGAATGCCAAATATCATGAGCAGGAAGCAGAGATTGTCGCTGATGCCGGTGTTCATGGTGCAGTGACGATTGCCACAAATATGGCAGGACGTGGTACGGATATCAAACTGGATGATGAAGCAAGAAAAGCAGGCGGTCTGAAAATTATCGGTACGGAACGGCACGAGTCCCGCCGCATTGATAATCAGCTCCGCGGACGAAGCGGACGTCAGGGAGATCCGGGAGAATCCCGTTTCTATATTTCTCTGGAAGATGACCTGATGCGTCTGTTCGGTTCCGAGCGTCTGATGAGTGTATTCAACGCTCTGGGTGTTGCGGACGGAGAGCAGATTGAGCATAAAATGCTTTCCAGCGCTATTGAAAAAGCACAGAAGAAGATCGAGAACAACAACTTTGGTATTCGTAAAAATCTTCTGGAATACGATCAGGTAATGAACGAACAGAGGGAGATTATTTACGGAGAAAGACGCCGGGTTCTTGACGGCGAGAGCATGCGCGATACGATTTACAATATGATCACAGAATATGTGGAGAATATTACAGATAAGTTCGCATCTTCTGATTTACATGTAGATGACTGGGATATCAACGGACTTGCTCTGACGCTTCATAATGAGATCCCCCAGATGGAAGTTCCATCGGAAGAAGAGTGCAGAAAGATGCACCAGAAGGAACTTAAGCATCTTCTCAAAGAGAGGGCAGTCAAGGCATACGAGGCGAAGGAAGCGGAGTTCCCTGAAGCTGAACAGCTGCGCGAAGTGGAACGTGTTGTTCTTCTGAAAGTCATTGACGCAAGATGGATGGATCATATTGATGATATGGAACAGCTTCGTCAGGGAATCGGTCTTCAGGCATACGGACAGAGAGATCCGCTTGTTGAGTACAAGATGACAGGATATGATATGTTCGGCGCCATGACAAATGCCATCGCGGAGACAACAATCCGCACGCTCTTCCATATCCGTGTAGAACAGAAGGTGGAAAGAGAAGAGGTCGCAAAAGTGACGGGAACAAATAAAGACGAGTCTGCTGTACGGGCTCCGAAGAAACGGGAAGAGAAGAAGATCTATCCCAATGATCCCTGTCCGTGCGGAAGTGGAAAGAAATACAAACAGTGCTGCGGACGCAAGCAGCTCGGTAAGGCGTAAGCCGCTGATGATAGAGAGAAGAAAGAGGTGATTAAGGTGGTTTTACTGGATGAACTGAAGTCAAGACTTAGCGCATACGAAGAACCGCTGAAAGATTTGAGGGATTCACTTTGACCTGGCGTCAAAGAAGTTAAGAATCGAAGAATTACAGAAACGGCTGGAAGAGCCGGGATTCTGGGATGAACCGGAAGTATCCCAGGAAGTAATGAAAGAATTGAAAAATCTGCAGGATTCTGTAGAAGAGATTGAAAAACTGTATTCAGACTATGACGATATGATGCTTCTGATTGAGATGAGCCAGGAAGATGCCGATGAGGATACGGTTCAGGAAATTGAGGAAGAGCTGGAGCAGTTTGAGAAGAAGTTTGAAGAGCTGCGGATCGGCACACTTCTGACCGGGCCCTATGACAAGGATAATGCCATAGTTACCCTTCATGCAGGCGCCGGCGGAACGGAATCCTGCGACTGGGCAGGTATGCTGTACCGTATGTATACCCGGTGGGCTGAGAAAAAAGGTTATGATGTGGAAGTCCTGGATTATCTGGAAGGCGATGTAGCCGGAATCAAAGGGGTAACTTTTGAGGTGAAAGGCGAAAACGCCTATGGATACCTGCGCTCAGAGAAAGGCGTACACCGTCTGGTACGTATTTCGCCTTTCAATGCAGCGGGAAAAAGACAGACTTCATTTGCCTCCTGCGATGTGATTCCGGATATTGAAGAGGATATCGACATTGAAATCAATGATGATGATCTGAAAATCGATACGTACCGGTCAAGCGGCGCAGGCGGACAGCATATCAATAAGACTTCGTCTGCGGTGAGAATTACTCATCTGCCTACAGGAATTGTTGTTCAGTGCCAGAATGAACGTTCGCAGCATATGAATAAAGACAAGGCCATGCAGATGCTGAAGTCGAAACTGTATCTGCTCAAGCAGCAGGAGCAGGCTGAAAAAATGTCCGATATCAGAGGCGAGGTGCGGGAGATTAATTTCGGCAGCCAGATCCGGTCCTATGTGATGCAGCCCTACACTCTTGTGAAGGACCACAGGACCAATGCAGAGGTCAGCAATGTAAACAGTGTAATGGATGGAGGCATTGATCCGTTTATCAATGCATACCTGAGTATGAACGCAGAAGTACAGAAAGGAAAAGAGTGATGGTAAATATAGCGGTAATGGGATATGGCACAGTAGGCTCAGGCGTAGTGGAAGTAATCAATACAAACAGCGCCGTTATCAATCAGCGGGCAGGTGATGAGATCAACATCAAGTATGTCCTGGATCTCCGGGATTTCCCGGGAGACCCGATCCAGGAGAAAATAATTCATGATGTTGATATTATCATTAATGATCCGGAAATCAAGATTGTGGTTGAGGTAATGGGAGGCATTGAGCCTGCATATACCTTTGTAAAACGCTGTCTGGAAGCCGGAAAAAGTGTGGCTACCTCCAATAAGGCGCTTGTGGCAAAACATGGAGCCGAACTTTTATCCATTGCAAGAGAGAGGGAACTGAACTTCCTGTTTGAGGCCAGCGTAGGCGGAGGAATCCCGATTATCCGCGCTTTGAATTCCAGTATGACGGCGGATGTTATTGAAGAGATTACAGGTATTCTTAATGGAACAACCAATTATATGCTTACAAAGATGTTCTATGAAGGCGCCGACTATGACGAAGTACTGAAGGAAGCTCAGGATAACGGCTATGCGGAGCGCAATCCGGAAGCAGACGTAGAAGGATATGACGCCTGCAGAAAGATCGCGATTCTGTCCTCGCTGATATCCGGACAGCAGGTGGATTATGAAGACATCTATACTGAAGGAATTACAAAGATTACAAAACAGGATATGATGTATGCAAAAGAAATGGGAATGACGATCAAGCTTCTTGCTTCAAGCAAGCGTCATAAAGATCATCTTCACGCCATTGTGGCACCGGCTCTCCTTGGAAAAGATCATCCGCTTTATAATATTGATGATGTATTTAATGCGGTTTTTGTGCATGGAAATATGCTTGGAGATGCCATGTTCTACGGCAGCGGAGCCGGAAAGCTTCCTACAGCCAGCGCCGTTGTGGCTGATGTTGTGGATGAGGCAAAACATCTTCACAGAAATATTATGACCATGTGGAAGAGTGAGAAACTTATTCTTGAACCGATTGAAGATACGTGCAAACGTTTCTTTGTGCGTGTGTCCGGAAATGCAGAAGAGATGCAGAAAAAGGTAGAGAGCCTGTTCGGTCCGGTACAGGTTGTAAAAGTACCTGCCCTTGAGAATGAATTCGGCTTTGTGACGGAAGTAATGACAGAAGGAGACTACAGGAAGAAAGCGGAAGAACTTCCCGAGATTCTCCATATGATCCGTATTGAAGAGAGATAACAGGAAGGAATGGAACATGAAATATATCGTAATTTTATGCGATGGAATGGCAGATGAACCGCTTGAAAGCCTGGGAGGCAGAACCCCTCTGGAGGCGGCATGCACACCGGGAATGGACGGACTTGCCGGAAAATCAGAAGTCGGAATGGTACGCACGGTGCCGGAAGGAATGGCGCCGGGCAGCGATACTGCAAACCTTTCGGTAATCGGATACGACCCAAGAAAATATTACTCGGGACGTTCTCCGCTGGAAGCATTGAGCATAGGAGCGGATATGGCGGCGGATGACGTATCCTTCCGGTGCAATCTTGTTACTCTGTCGGAGACGGAAGAAAAGTATGAGGACCGCCATATCCTGGATCACAGTTCCGGCGAGATCAGTACCGCAGAAGCGGCAGAGCTGATGGAAGCGTTAAAGTCGGGGCTGAAGAGAGAAGGATATACCTTTTACACGGGAATCAGTTACCGCCATCTCCTGATTCAGAACAAAGGAAATGTGGTGGAGCTTACTGCTCCCCATGATATTCTGACGAAGAGAATCGGAGAGTATCTTCCGGAAGATCCGGTGCTGCGGGAGATGATGGTAAAAAGTTATGATATCCTCAAAGATCATCCGGTAAATGTAAAACGCCGCGAAGAGGGGAAAAACCCTGCCAATTCCGCATGGTTCTGGGGCGCCGGGACCCGTCCGGCGCTTACCTCCTTCGAAAAGAAAAACGGGGTGAAAGGCGCTATGATTTCTGCGGTGGACCTGCTTAAGGGAATTGCCGTGGGAGCGGAGATGGATAATATTACGGTAGAAGGCGCCAATGGAGGACTGGATACCAATTATGCCGGAAAGGGCCAGGCGGCTGTGAAAGCGCTGACCACAGACGGATATGATTTCGTTTATGTGCATATTGAAGCACCGGATGAAATGGGGCATCAGGGAAGTGCGGAAAATAAGATCCTGGCTATTGAACGGATTGATGAAATGATCGTACGTCCTGTTGTACAGGCATTCCGCGAGGCGGGAATAGATTACAGGATGCTGATTCTTCCGGATCATCCCACTCCTGTCCGGGTCCGGACCCATACCGGGGATCCGGTGCCGTATCTGCTGTATGACAGCACTGCGGACGTGGACGGCCCGGATACATACAGCGAGAAGACAGGAGCACAGACCGGAATTTATGTGGCGGAAGGCTATACGCTGATTTCCCGGCTGCTGGGCAAATAGTTCAGCTGTTTTGACAGAAAGAAAATAAGGAAATAATAAAAAAAGATGGAGGCCGTCCGGTTTTATGCCAAGCCGGATTTATGGCTCCATCTTTTTGATTTTCAGATTTGGTTTTTTCTGTTACCCCGGAAGATCCACACCCAGTACCTTCCGTACCAGACGGCGGTCATCTGCCTCTGCCTTCCGGTAATGGGTAAGCAGATCAAGTTCTTCCTGGGTCAGATAAAGTGTGTCTGCATTTTCAATAATCATACCGCGGAAATAGGGGCCGCGGCTTTCGTTCAGGACTCCGTTTTTTGTGCAGGTCTGTGTAAGCAGCTGCTCCAGAGAGACACCATAGATATCGGCAAGACGGAGCAGCATGCCGATATCGGGAACACGTTTGCCGCGTTCGTAATTGGAGTAAGCCTGCCGTGAGATATTCAGTTTATCGCCAATCTGCTGCTGCGTATAGTTGTAAGCTTTTCTGAGTCTGACCAGATTGTCCGTCAGTTGAACATTTGACACAGCGCACCTCCATTTACAAAAAATTGCTGATATCGTTTTTTCATTATAACAATTTTTGCTGTAAATGAATTTGTATGCAACGAAACGAGGAACAAATATAAAATGCAACAAACTGTTTCCGGACAAAAAAGCGCAATACTACATTCTGCTCAGCGTACTGTTGTGATAAAGGGGAGACATTGTCACATCTTCCCCCAGCCAGCCGGGAGCATCAAAGGCATTGGCGGATTCTTCGTCCGGAAATTCGATTTCCGCAATAACAAGAGGCGCCAGGCTGCCTTCAAAAATATCCAGCTCCAGTGTAAGGCTGTCCTTCAGAGGAATTACATAACGGGTTTTTGTAATAAGCCTTCCGTCAATTTTTGCTTTCAGGTGTTGATAAGCGTCTTCTGTCAGAGGAAGATTGTACTCTTCCCGGATCATCAGCCCTTTTGATTTATAGGTGAGAAAAAACTGTTCGTTATCTTTGCGGATCCGTACTACAGGAGACGTGCACAGATAGCCCTGCTCGATTTTCCTGTACGGGAAATCTTCCGGTTTAAACGGAAGCAGATTCAGATCAGGAAGAAATTTGCGCTCGATTTCCATTCGTTTTATACTCCTTTCCTTTTCAGTTGAAGTGTTATGATAATTTTCTTCATCATAATACGTCTGAAAAAAAATGTAAACCATTGCATTTCCACTTCTGTTTTGATAAAGTGAAATAGATGGGGCCCGGAGCGGATGGATTTTCGGACTGGAAAACATCTGTATGACAGGCGGGAGGTCTGCAGCGGCCGAGCCGCAGCACAGATTGGAGGTATAATTGATGGAAAAAGTATATGTGTTTCTTGCAGATGGATTTGAAGAAATCGAGGGACTCACTGTTGTTGATGTGCTTCGCAGGGCAGGAGCGGACACGGAGACTGTTTCTGTAATGGGCAGAAAGGAGATCAGAGGTTCCCACGGAATTCACGTTATGGCGGACAGTCTGTTTGAGGAAGTGGACTTTTCAGACGCCCGGCTTCTTGTACTGCCGGGAGGTATGCCGGGTACAACAAATCTGAAGGTTCATGCAGGTCTGACCGAACTGCTCAGATATTTTGACCGGGAAGAGAAGATGATTGCCGCGATCTGTGCAGCTCCAAGTATCCTTGGAAGCCTGGGCATGCTGAAGGATAGAAAAGCCTGTGCATACCCCTCTTTTGAGGATCAGCTGGACTGTAAAGAGGTTGTATGCGCGCCGGTTGTAACGGACGGGCATATTACGACAGGAAGAGGGATGGGAGCTGCGATTCCTTTTGCTCTGCGGCTGACCGGGCTGCTTTTCGGAGAAAAAAAGGCAGATGAAATTGCAGAATCCATCGTATATAAGGCAGATTAGACAGAAACACTGAAAAAACACTGGAAATATCAGGGCTTGTGTGCTATACTGTTTCAATGACTGCAAATATAATTTGCGCAATCAAGGAGGAAGAAAATGAGTTTACAGGTAGAGAAGTTAGAACATAATATGGCGAAGCTGACAATCGAAGTGCCGGCTGAGGACGTAGAGAAGGCCCTTCAGGCTGCTTATCTGAAAGAACGCAGTAAAATCAGCCTTCCGGGATTTCGCAAGGGCAAAGTTCCGCGTCAGATGATTGAAAAGATGTATGGACCGGAAGTGTTCTATGACGAGGCAGCCAATCATATGATATCAGAGGCATATGGAAAAGCTTTTGATGAGTGTGAACTGCAGATTGTTTCCCAGCCGAAAATTGAGATAACCCAGCTTGAAAAAGGAAAGCCGTTTATTTTCACAGCTGAGGTTGCAGTGAAGCCGGAGGTTACTCTTGGCGAATACAAGGGTCTGAAAGTAGACAAGGTTTCTACAAGAGTGACTCAGAAAGAAGTAGATGAGGAGATCGAGAAAGAGCGTGAGCGCAATGCCCGTACAATTGACGTGACGGACAGAGCTGTTCAGGATAAGGATATGGTTACTCTCGATTTCGAAGGATTTATTGACGGAGAGGCGTTTGAAGGCGGAAAAGGAGAGAACTATCCGCTGACAATCGGATCAGGATCATTTATCCCGGGCTTTGAAGAGCAGCTGATCGGTGCTGAGATCGATAAAGAGACAGAAGTTAAGGTAACATTCCCGGAAGATTACCACGCAAAGGATCTTGCCGGAAAAGAAGCAGTGTTCAAATGCACGGTACACCAGATTAAGGCGAAGGAGCTTCCGGAACTGGATGATGAGTTCGCTTCCGACGTTTCCGAGAGCTGCGAGACTCTGGAAGATTACAGAGCAGAAGTGAAGGCTAAGATCAAAGAGCGCAAGGAACGCGAAGGACGTCAGAAAAAAGAAGATCAGGCTGTAAATCAGGCGATCGAGAATTCCCAGATGGATATTCCTCAGCCGATGATCGATCTTGAGGCAAAACAGCTGGCGGATGATTTCGCACGCCGTCTGATGCAGCAGGGTATGAGTGTTGATCAGTATTTCCAGCTTACCGGACTGTCAGAGGACAAGATTATTGAAGAACTGAAGCCACAGGCTGAGAAACGCATTAAGACAAGACTTGTTCTTGAGGCGGTTGTGGCTGCAGAAAACATTCAGGTATCTGATGAGCGTCTTGATGAAGAACTTCAGAAGATGGCAGATTCTTATCAGATGGAAGTTGATAAACTCAAAGAGTTTATGGGTGAGAATGAAAAGAAACAGATGAAGGAAGACATTGCAGTTCAGGAAGCAGTGACTTTAATCGCGGATGCAGCGGTAGAAGGCTAAGCAGTGTTTACAAAGGTGTGCCGCCGGAAGGTACACCTTTTGTCAGATTATAAAGAAAGAAGGAAAAGATATGAGTTTAGTACCTTATGTCATTGAGCAGACAAGCCGTGGAGAACGTTCCTACGATATTTATTCAAGACTGCTTAAAGAGAGAATTATTTTCCTCGGGGAAGAGGTAAGCGACGTCTCGGCAAGTGTAGTTGTAGCCCAGATGCTTTTCCTTGAGGCAGATGACCCGGAGAAAGATATTCAGCTTTATATCAACAGCCCCGGAGGCTCTGTTACGGCAGGCATGGCAATTTATGATACAATGCAGTATATCAAGTGTGATGTGTCCACCGTGTGTATCGGAATGGCAGCCAGCATGGGTGCATTTCTGCTTGCGGGAGGCAAAAAAGGAAAACGTTTTGCGCTTCCGAATGCAGAGATTATGATTCATCAGCCGCTGGGCGGTGCACAGGGTCAGGCAACGGAGATCGAGATTGCAGCAAAGCACATCTTACGTACCAAGGAAAAACTGAACAGTATCCTGGCAGAGCGCACCGGTCAGACACTGGATGTGATCATGCGCGATACCGATCGCGACAATTATATGACTGCGGAAGAGGCAAAGGCTTACGGGCTCATTGACCAGGTAATCGCAGGACACTAGGAGAGAGAATTACATGGCTAGAAATGAAATCAGATGTTCCTTTTGCGGCAAGACAGAGAGTCAGGTAATGAAGCTCTTAAAAGGACCAAATGGCGTCTATATCTGCGATGCGTGTGTAGAACTTTGCTCAGAGATTATCGAAGAAGAGATGGGCGAAGAGGAGAACGGTACGGAAGCAGAGGAGATCAATCTGCTGAAGCCGGAGGAGATCAAGGCATTCCTGGACGATTATGTAATTGGACAGGAGAAAGCAAAGAAAGTGCTTTCCGTAGCTGTCTATAATCATTATAAAAGAATTCTTGCGGAACAGGATCTGGACGTGGAACTCCAGAAGAGTAATATCCTGTTGCTTGGACCTACCGGATCAGGTAAGACCCTGCTGGCACAGACCCTGGCAAAGATTTTGAATGTTCCGTTTGCAATTGCGGATGCAACGACACTGACCGAGGCCGGTTATGTGGGTGAGGATGTGGAAAATATTCTGCTGAAGATCATTCAGGCAGCAGATTACGATATCGAGAGAGCCCAGAAAGGCATTATCTATATCGACGAGATTGATA